>CAZBTB010000078.1:0-6842 GCA_964494605.1 uncultured Lachnospiraceae bacterium | reverse complement strand
CTTGACGCTAAGCACCTTTAAGCCTTGACCGACGTACGTCCCCACTGTTTTCATTGTTTGGAGCTCGCTCGCTCCGCCGCGAACGACAAGCACGTCTACGCCGCCGTCCTCGCCGCTGAGCCTTGCCGCCTCGTTAAAGTCCAGCGCAAAGCCCACCGCCTTTTGGTCGCGCCCCATGCGCGAAAGAATATTGTCGTAACGTCCGCCTTTTAATACCGCCGCCGACGCACCCGCAACGTATCCGTAAAACAAAACGCCGTTGTAGTATCTTAAGTCCGCGATCAGCGAAAAGTCAAGCCTGACACAATCGTCAAGCCCGCACTCGGTCAGAACTCCCAGAAGCGTTTCGAGCTCGCCGAGCGCCTTTTCGGCATTCGTTCCTTTCGCGAGCTTTTTTGCCTTTTCAAGCGTATCCGAAGCCGCGCCCTCTAAAGAAATAAACTCCATAAGGCGCGCCGCAGTCTCTTCGTCCGCGCCTGCATTTTCAAGCAGCTTTTTAAGCTCGTGCACCGCCTTAGAACGTATGCACTCCAACGCAAAGTTAAGCTCGCCGCCCTTTAACCCCAGCGGCGACAAAAACGCATTAACCGCGTCGGTATGCCCGAGCGTCAGTACGCACGCTCCGCCAATAGCTTTAAGCGCACGCACGGCAAGCATCACCACCTCGCACTCGGCATAACCGCCGTCGCCGCTTATGTACTCGATACCTACCTGCCTGATTTCGCGGTAGCTTCCGTCGCGCCCGCGCCTGAAAACGTTCTCGTCGTAGAAATATTTGTTCTCTCCCGATACGGGCACGTTGTTGACAATGCCCAAGGTTACGTCCGGCTTTAACGCCATAACCTTGCCCGCCGAATCGGTAAAAGTAATGATACTTTCGCCGTCGATGAAATCCTTGTTCTTCAGATATATGTCGTACGATTCGAATTTTGCCATGCGGTAACGCCCGTAGCCGTATGCCCCGAAAAGCGCCACCAGCTCAGCCCTTATCCTTTCGTCCCGATCCAATAATTTATTGTAATTATCCAACCCGCTGCTCCTTGATTTTTCGCTTTATCGAAATAAAGTGAATTTATTATAACACATCTTATTCATTCGGTCAAACAAAAACAGGTGAAAAAACGATTTTGCCCTAAGCAAAATAAAAGACCGCTAAACATAGCGGTCTTTGGTCTGAGTGAGAAGATTTGAACTTCCGGCCTCTTGAACCCCATTCAAGCGCGCTACCGAACTGCGCTACACCCAGTCATCGATAAAAGGCTGCTTGCCTCTATCGGGTTATTATTATATCACACAATTTCGGATAAAGCAAGCGAATTATAGAAAGTTGTCAAAAGATTTATAGTCCCGCCAATCTATTCGATTGACTTTTTTCCATATAGGTGATATACTCGTATCGTCGTGCGGAAGTGGCTCAATGGTAGAGCGTCGGCTTCCCAAGCCGAATGTTGCGGGTTCGAGCCCCGTCTACCGCTCCACAATAAAAAGGACACCATGCGGTGTCCTTTTTATTGTGCGTGCCGAATTAGGGGCGCGAACGCACGATACGTGCGGTTCGCGGTGGCATTAGCCACCAAGGGAACGAAGTGACCGCCGCCCCGTCTTCCGCGGTGAGCTCAGCCCCGTCTTCCGCGGTAACCTCAGCCCCATCTCTTGTCGTGACCGCCGCCACGCCTGTATCGATTATTTTACTTTTTCATAAGCTTAGCGCCTGTGTGCCAAGCCTGACCGACCTTTTCGCCTATAGCATAATAGCCGTTTCGGAACTGATCGAAAACAAACGCATTGAGCTTTTCGGGGTTTACCATGCCTTTTTCGTCGAGAACTTTTTCGTCGGCAAGAACGTTAAGGATTTCGCCGAGCACTCTGAAACCGTAAACGGTATGCTGACAATCGGCGGCTTTACACTCGAGCGTCAACGGAAATTCCTCGACGACGGGAGCGTTGACCCGCGTGCTTTTTACGGCGGTCAGTCCCGAACGCTCGAACTTATCGTTCATATCATTGCCCGAAGCGATGCCGAAAAAGTCGGCTGCCTCGATATGATCGACGTCGGCAATGCTCAAAGTGAAAGCGCCCGTACGCTTGATATTCTCGGCGGTCTTGTGAGTTTCGGAAATATTGAGCGCAACCATATTGTCGTCGCAGATTCCGCCCCAAGCCATGTTCATGACGTCCACGCTTCCGTCCTCGTTATAGGTCGAAATCATGAGCACGGGCATAGGAAATACAAACGGTTTTACTCCCAAATCTTTTAACATAATCTTTTTCTCCTTTTAATAATGTGATTATACTATTAGCATACAATCAAATTCAATATTTGTCAAACATAAAACGGTTGACATAAAACACCTAATAAAAGTATAATAACTAATATGGCGAAGTCGAAATCGAAAAAAGTCGGATTATACATATTCTACGGCATACTTACGGTATGTCTTTTGATTACCGTGCTGTCTTTCGGGGATCTGGTTGAAATCTTCGGTCAGCTCAAAACGGTAGACGTCAAATACATCCTGATTGCGGCGGCGTGCGTGCTCGTTTACGCCGTACTGTATCCGCTGACAACCTGCATACTCGCAAAAGCCCAAAAGCTGAAAGTAGGCTTCGGCACGACCTACTCCATAGGCATGACCGAGCATTTCTTTAACGGAATAACTCCCTTCGCGACGGGCGGTCAGCCCTTTCAGGTCTATGCCTTCACAAAAGCCAAGGTAAAAGCGTCGGACGCGACGGGTCTGCTCATGATGAACTTTATCATCTTTATGATGGTCACCAACGGCTACGCGCTCGCATCTCTTTTCTACTACTCACGGTTTGCAACCGAGCTATCCATTCAGATCCTCGCAATCATCGGATTTACCATGAACTTCTCTGTTCTTGCATTCTTGATTGCGCTTGCTACCAGCAAACGGTTGGGGCGCGGACTGCTAAAGCTCGCGGGCTTGCTGTGTAAAATTAAACCGATAGGAAAACTTTTCGGATCGAAAATTCCCGAGCTCGAAGCGTATATCGAGCGCGCTCAGGCAGGCTTTAAGGGGCTTTTCAAAAAAGCTTGGGCGTTCGTCGTGTGCCTGCTTATTAAAATAGTGACTATGGGCGCGTTTTACGCAACTACGTTTTTTATCTTACGCGCACTGCACATAGCCGTCGACTATACTGATATTTTCTTTATCATTTGCGGCTCGTCGTTTGCGATAACAACCGTGGTATTTATTCCCACTCCCGGCTCCAGCGGCGGAATAGAGTTTGCTTTTCAGCGCGTGTTTGCAGGTCTTGCCGGCGGTGCGGCCGCCGCGGTAAGCTACAGCGGTATGCTTATCTGGAGACTGTTGAGCTACTATATGATGCTCGTAATCAGCCTTCTGTTCTATATCGGGCTTGAAATCCACTTTGCAAAAGCCGCAAAGGTCGAGCACGACTACGAAATAATCCACCCCGAAGAGGAAACGCCCATACCCGTTTGCTACAGCGGCAACAAGCGCGTTTTCGAGGGACTGACGCTTTCCGTTTTATCTGTGCTTAAACACACGAAACGTCCGATAACCGTTTACGTAATGACTATGGATTTAACCGAACAAGACCCTAAGTTCGAGGCTATATCGGACGCGCAGATCGAAGCGTTGGATACGATAATAAAGGAATACAATCCCGACAACAGCGTTATAAAACTCGACGCGACCGAAGAATTTAAGCGCGAGTTCGACAAAAGCAAAAACAAAAAGACTAACTATACTCCTTATACTTTGCTTCGATTATTACTCGACTGCTTTGACGTGCCTCGGAAAATCGCGTACCTGGACATAGACACAATGGTCTGCGACGACTTAGCCGAGCTGTACGACATAGACCTGAAGGACTGCGAGTTCGCCGCTTCGCGCGACGTAGTCGGCAGTCATTGGGTAAACTTGGGCTTTGCGCCCGATTACTGTAATGCAGGCGTGCTATTATTGAATATCGAACGCATGAAAGAAACGGGACTTTTCGCTAAAACCCGCAAGCGCGTTCTTAAGCGCAGAATGTTTATGCCCGACCAAAGCGCGCTCAACTTCCTTGCCGTCCGCAAAATGGTTCTGCCGTACCGCTACAACGAACAGCGCAAGATTAAGCCCGACACCGTAGTAAAACATTTCTGCAAGGGTTTTAAATGGTACGGTCCGTTCTTTACGCTTTATAACTACAAGCAGTGGGACAGAGAAAACGTGCATGAAAAACTGAAAATACACGACTTCGACGATATCTACGAACTTTACGACAGCTTATCGGACAGGTTCGGATTCGAGAATTTATGAGTAAGAACAAAGACAAAATCAATTACGCTCTGCCGCCTACTAAGCTCTTCCTCGTTATCGGCATAATCGTGATTTATGTAGGACTTATGGTGCTCGGCTACGGCATATTTCTGACTGCAAGCACAGCATCTCAACGGAAAAACTACGTTGAAACTTCGGCTACCGTAATCGGCTTTGAAGAACGCGAATCCCACAACTCCAACCATCTCCCCCAAACCTTGTATGCCGAAATAGTCGAGTACACCGTAAACGGCAAAAAGTACACTGCGGTCTCCGACATGGCGTCCTCTAATCCCCATGCTAAAGGCTCGAAAATCCAAATAGCCTACAACCCCGACAATCCCGAGAAATGCATATTCATAAACAGTCGCATAGGCTTGTTGATTTTACTTTATGTACTGGGCGTCGCATTTGTCGGCGGCGGCATTGCACTGCTTGTTTACTTCAAAAAAGAACGCGACAGATATATAGAATTCAAAAAGACCGATATATAACAATCGGTCTTTTTTCGATTAAAATTCTTCTCTTTTTATATTGTAGAAAACCTTGCATTTGGCGGGATTCCACGAAATACGGATTTCCTCTTCGCGCTCGTAAGTCGTGTAGCTCCAACCGCCCGAAGAACGGTGAAAGTTAAACGCGTCGTCCGCTTCGGTAACGCACTGTTCTACGACCGTGCGTTTTTCGGTTTTTTCCGCCCAACCGTCTTTAGGCTCGCCCTCGAGATAAATTTCGAGCTTGGGACAATCCTTAAACGCGTCCTCTCCGATAATCTCCACCGACGCGGGGATATAAACTTTTTCCAAATTCAGACAGTACTCGAACGCGCCTTTGCCTATCGACTTCAAGTTGTCGGGAAGTACGGCAACCTTAAGCCCCACGTTGCGGTAAAACGCACGCTCGGCTATCACCCTTATTCCATCGGGTACTTCGATTACCGAAACGCCGTAACGGTTGGAGCCTTTAGTCAAAACGTCTCCCTCGACGGTAAAATTCTCGTCAACCGCCATGGCTCTAGCCCTTTAAGTTGCTTCCGCTCACGACGTTTACCGAATAGCCCGCGCTCGGGTTTGCACTCTTTACGGCGTCGACCGCCTTGTTTAAAAGCTTATTTCCGCGAGTGTTTATCTCGTAATTAAAGTTATTCTGTACGTCAATGGCGTCGCTTTGCGATTTGAGCTTCTCCATCCCCTCGAAGTAATAATCCATATAGAACGTAACTTCTTTAGACCCTACCGAAACTCTGGGCTTAATCCACAAAAACACGCCTGCGCTCGACACCTGCGTTCTGGTCCTAAATGAGCGCGCCACTTTCTGCGCGGCGCCTGCTACCACTTTGTCTGCCGAGCCGGAAACACTGACGCCGCCGTTCGAGTCTCTTTCGCGCCTGATACCGATTTCAACGAAGAAGAAATATGGCAAGAACAATACAAGAAAAGCTATCGCAAGCCAATTCAGAAATCCCGAGCAAGAGCACACCAGCGCATAGCCGATAAAATATCCGCCGATGAGTCCCACCGGCTGCTCGAGCGTAAGCACAAGCCAATTTCCGCCTTTGCTTAACGCAACGCTGTTAATGATTCCCATAAGCATATGCGCCACGACGAACGGCATTAAAAACAGCGCGGGCGCAAAAGCCGTTGCGGGGGAAATACGGTAAAAGGTATAATCGCCCACGCCCTTCACCGTTTTTACCCATTCGGTACGGTCGGAGCTTATCATATAGCTTTGATCGAACGTATAGCCGAACAGCACAATAAACTGAATTACAACCGCGCCGAGCATAAAAATTATGCCTATAAGACCCACTACCATTTGCAGCTTTGTAAGCCTGTTCTTCAGGAAATACCCGAAGTCGTTAGCAAGGAAAAACAGGAAATAGTCCGCGGCGAAGAAAACAATCATAAGTCCGAGCAAAAAGCCGTCGTTAAATTCCCAACCCATTACGCTGTACTTTTGAACCGCGCCCAGAATTCCCGTATCGGTCTTTATATTCATTACAACCAATCCGAAAATAGCAAGTCCCAAAGCTACGGCAAACGCAAGTATCAACCTGAACCACTTTGTCTTTACAAACATAAATCCCTCCGATTTATCCACATGATCCGTTTGAAATTTAAAAGAACCACATAAATAATAACATATCTCCCCCCCCCCGTCAAGTTTCTCGATATACTTTGCCGAAAATTTTTACATTTTAAAATTATACACGCCCTCAAAAATAATTTGAGGGCGTGTATTTTATTATGCGGATAAGACTCGGGTCGCAAGGTTTACCTTTCTAACAAGCATTTTGCTCGGCATTTAAGAAATGACTTCAATCGGTGGAGATTCCTCGTCACTTCGCTGCCGCTCCGTTCACTCGGAATGACATTACAGTGCACAAGCAAACGTTGTCATTCCGTGACGCTTATGCTCCCTAATGTCATTCCGAGCGAGCGGTTACGCGACGAGGAATCTCCACTTCTTATAAAAGTATTGCTTAAGCGACGAGCGCGTGCGCTTTTCCCAAAAGCGCGAGACAGCGCACCCGCGCTGTCCAAGGCGGCA
>CAZBTB010000077.1:0-6842 GCA_964494605.1 uncultured Lachnospiraceae bacterium | reverse complement strand
GTGGAGATTCCTCGTCGAGCCTCATTACATTCGGCTCTCGCTCGGAATGACAAAATAGAATAAACGTCTCGGGTTAATACTAAGCTTAGTATTTATCCGAGACGTTTTTATTTTGTAATGTCATTCCGAATAAAAAAATAAAGTCACAAACAAGAAAAGAGAATAGAGTTTATAATCTGTTTGGGCGTATAAGAACAATTTATAAGCGGAATAAGATACGGAAGTAAAGCCGTGTTATCTTCAAAAAAGGCATCAGTAATTGTAAATGTTCCCTTACTTACTTTGATAAGTGAGGGAATTTTTATTGTAGGAATCCAATTAAGATAATAAGCCATCAAATCGAAATCATTGAAATATTTGGTAACATTATCTTTAGGTGAAAGTTTGCCGTTTATCAAATCGCTTATTATATTTCGCCATATATGGGGGAAATAATTAACGAATTTATTAAAATTATTCAGCGCAATATCGTTTGACGGGTTGGTTATAATTTCGATATTATAAAGCTTGTCAATTAGAGTGTCGAATAATCTAATCGCGTTATTGTCGTAACTTTTGTGCGTGAAATACCGCCCCATAAAAGCTTTGAAGTTATACGGTTTTTGTTCAAAGTTTTTAGGCGGAATCAGCCTGGCAAATTCGGACAAAAGAAAACCTTTAACGTCGTTTAACGCTGTTTTGCTTATAGTGATTTTCCCGTTGTCTATATTAAATCTTATGGCATTGTTGTTTATATCGGATTCCCATTCAAGAATAGACTTGACGTGGTGGATAGGTATTTCTAAGTCGAATAAGTCAATAATTGATAAGGTGTGATTAGAAAGCAAATATCCGTATATGGACTTTTGCAGATTGTCCGTTAAATAATGTATGTTTGCAAGTTTTGTATCGTTCATTTTTGTACCTTGTTGTTTAACATATCACATTTTTTGTGAAACCAAACAAAACTCACAAAATATGTGATATTTTTCGAATATGAATAAATTCAGTAAAAACTTAGAGGCTTTAATTAAGGAAAAGCAAATTACACAAACACAAGTTCAAAAAAAATTGAATTTAAGTAAAAATCAAATTCATTATTGGATAAAAGGGAAAGCGGAACCCAGTATTGACGATTTAATTACTTTAGCTAATTATTTTGATATTACTTTAGATGAACTTGTTGGACGGGATTTTGAATAATCACAATTTTTGTGACAACAATATTATATGTCACATTTTTTGTGAAGTCAAGCAAAATTCACAAATTTTGTGATATCTTTCGAATATGAATAATTTCAGTAAAAACTTAGAAATATTGATAGCAGAAAATCAAATTAAGCAATCAAAAGTTCAAAAAGAATTGAATTTAAGTAAAAACCAAATTCATTATTGGATAAAGGGGAAAGCGGAACCGAGTATTGATGACCTAATTACCTTAGCTGATTATTTTGATATTTCGCTTGATGAGTTAGTAGGGCGGGATTTTGAGTATAAACCCGAGACGAAAAAGAAGTAAAACATATTGAAAAAGTCCTCGAGTGTTCGAGGACTTTTATTATAAGGTGGAGATTCCTCCGCTACGCGTTCGGAATGACAGTGGCTGCCTGGGCACTGTAATGTCATTCCGAGCGAGCCGACGAGCGCGACGCGGCGGCACGGTAGTGCCGTAAAAACAATCCTGTGAATTGTTTTTAGCCAAAGCGGGAAGCAATCTATGATTGCGACCTGAGCAATATCTCCACCGATTTAAAATAAACATAAAAGGACGCTCAAAGTCGGGCGTCCTTTAAATTTTTTAAAAAATTTGTTAAATTAGGTTAACAAATGCTTGACAAAGGGTGGGGAAATGAGTAAAATGTTATCTATAGTTAACATTATGACGGAGGAAGCAAAAATATGGCATTGGCATTTGCGCCTTTTAACAAAGGGCTTAAAATTGTTCGGATCAATGCGGACGAAAAGACGGGGCGGCATCTGACTAATTTGGGTTTTACGGTGGGCGGAAGTCTGACGCTGTTGTCTGCGTCGGGTGGTGATTGTATCGTAAAGGTAAAAGAGAGTAAGCTGGCGCTTAATCGTGCGCTTGCCATGAAAATTTTGGTAAACGAGGAGTAGTACATAATGGAAAAGACGTTGGATAAATTCGTTGCGGGAGAAGCGGGACGGGTCAAAAAACTGTCGGCGACTGGCGCGGTACGGCGCAGGTTGTTCGACATGGGCATAACTCCCGGCGCGGAGCTTATTATGCGTAAGGTTGCGCCGCTCGGAGACCCGATTGAGGTAACTTTACGCGGGTACGAGCTTACGTTAAGAAAAGCGGAAGCGGCGTTTGTGTCGGTGGAGGTAGCGGAATGAAAATAGCACTTGCAGGAAATCCGAACAGCGGAAAGACCACGCTGTTCAACGGGCTTACGGGCAGCACCGCGCACGTCGGGAACTACCCGGGCGTAACTGTTGAAAAGCGTGAGGGCGTTTATAAGTCGGGCGGCGAAAGGATAACGATCGTCGACCTTCCCGGAATATATTCGCTGTCGCCGTACTCGCCCGAAGAGGTTGTTTCGCGCAACGTGATCCTAAACGAGAGTCCCGACGTAATCGTCAACATTGTGGACGCGACAAATCTCGAGCGCAATCTGTATCTTACGACTCAGCTGCTCGAAACCGATTTGCCCGTTGTGATAGCGCTTAACATGATAGACGCAGCGGAGAAAGCGGGAATCACGATCGACGCCGAAGTGCTGTCGAGGAATCTGTGCGTTCCCGTAATAAAAATCAGCGCGCTCAAAAAGACGGGCATAAAAGAGCTTATGAACATAGCGTCCGCTGCCGGAGGAGCAAAGCGCACTGCGCGTTCGCCCATTGCGGACAGTTATCTGAAAGAAATATACTGCGTTGCCGAAACCGAGTATAAAAACGCGGGCGTTGCACACCCGTTGTTCCATGCGGTAAAGGCGGTGGAAAGTGACGAGGTGGAAGTGAACGAACACCCCGAGACAGCCGAAAAGCTCGCGGAGCTTAAGGAGAAAATAGACAATGAGTTCGACGGCGATTTCGAGGGAATGGTTGCGGATCTACGGTATAAATACATAGGCTCGTTTATGGGCAGCGTGCTTTCGGGAAAGCGGAAGAACCGCGAAAAGCTGTCGCGCTCGGACGAAGCGGATAAAATTCTTACGCATAGAATCTGGGGTATTCCCATATTCCTTGTGATAATGTTCGCAGTGTTCCACCTGACGTTCGGAGAGGACCTTTTGTTTCTCGGCGCAATGGGCGCGATTCCCGAAGTCGAAGAGGCAGGCATTGTGCAGGACATTTTCGGCAACGGCGCGATTGCTTCGCCCGGCGTGATCTTGCAAAACCTCATGACGCTGGGTACGGACTCGCTGACCGAGCTTATTGCGGGCGCAATGCCCGAAGGAACTTGGTACACGGGACTTGTAGTCGACGGCTTGTGCGCAGGTCTGTTCTCGGTGCTGTCCTTTATTCCCCAAATCCTTTTGCTGTTTTTATTTCTATCGTTGCTCGAGGACACGGGTTATATGGCGCGCGTCGCGTTCATTATGGACAGAGCGTTCAGAAAGTTTGGGCTGTCGGGCAAGGCGTTTATGCCGCTACTCATGTGCTTCGGATGTGCCGTTCCCGGTATTATGGCTACACGTACGCTTGAAAACGAAAAGGAACGCCGCATGGCAATAATCCTTGCGCCTTTCTTCTCGTGCGGAGCTAAACTGCCCATTTGGGGCGCGTTTGCCGCCGTTCTGTTCGGCGGAGCGCATGCGGACTTAATAGTCTTTATGATGTATTTCATCGGTATCGCCGTTGCGGTACTGAGCGCGATACTTCTTAGAAAAACCGCGCTCAAGGGCGAAACCGCGCCCTTCATCATGGAGCTGCCTGCGTACCACCTGCCGCAGTTTAAGAATACGATGCTTCACCTGTGGGAAAAGCTTAAGCATTACGTCGTCCGCGCGGCTACCATTATCGCGGGTTCGATTGTTGTGATCTGGTTCCTGACAAACTTCGGCTTTGCATTCTGGCAAGGCATGGTAGAACAGGGCGACAGTATCTTGGGTCGGATCGCCAAAGTGTTTGCTTGGCTGTTTGTTCCCCTCGGCTTCGGTATGGGCGAAAACGGCTGGATGTTCGTCGTCGCGGCGTTCTCGGGTCTTATCGCCAAGGAAATGGTCGTTGCCACCCTCGGCACGTTCGCAGGCATTGACGACGCGCTCGATATCGAAACGGGCGAGCTTGCGTCCACTGCGTTCGGTACGCTCGTAGCGTCCATGGCAGGCGGATTTCCCGCAGCTATCGCGTTTATGGCGTTCAATCTCCTGTCCGTTCCCTGTATGGCAGCGGTCGCGGCGGCAAGCGGCGAGTTCCGCTCCAAGAAAAAGCTGTGGTTCGCCGTAGGTTATTGGATGGCTACCGCCTACGTTGTCAGCGCGATTCTGTTTGTTTCGCTGTACTTTGCCTGGGTGGGCATTACGCTCCTCTGCCTTATCGGCGCGCTTATTATCTTCCTAATCGTACGCGCAATCTTAAAGCACGTCAAAGCAAAATCCCGCGACAACGGCGCACAGGGAGAGAGCTTATGAGCCTTATGTGTATCTCCGCCGCGGCAAACACGGCGATAAGCATAGTCGCGGCAGTCCTTGCCGTTGCGTTGGTCGCGTTTACCGTTGTCTATAACGTCCGCAAACGTAAGTCCGGTAAATCCTGCGGCTGCTCGGGCGACTGCAGTAAATGCAAATCCTGTAAGAATTCTTCTTCTACTCATTTATCTAAATGAGAAAAGTCGCTACTTTTGCTAGCGCGGCAAAAATAGCACAAAAGCATGTCGGGGACACTTGCGATTGTGTCTTGCTCAGGTCGCAATCACAGATTGCACCCGCGTACCCCGCTTTGGCTAAAAACAATTCCTCAGCCGAGCGAAGCGAACGCCACGAGCTTTAGCGAGTACAAAGGATTGTTTTTACGGCACTACCGTGCCGCCGCGTCGCGCCCCTTTTACCCCCCCTCGCAACGCTTTTTAATAAGGTGGGGATTCCTCGTTGCGTAACGCTCGCTCGGAATGACAAAAAAATCAAACGTCTTGGGTTGATATTAAGCTTAGTATTTGTCCGAAATGTTTTTATACTGTAATGTCATTTCGAACGAATGTGAGAAATCTCCACAAATAAAAATTTGTTTGTTCTCCATTTATTCATAATCCCGAAAAGAACCGCTTTGAGGTAAATCCCCAAGCGGCTCTTTTCGTTACGAGTATTCCTTTTAAAAAACTTTTGACAGCGGCGGCGAATAGTGGTATACTGTTCGTCGGAGATAGGTTATGGCGGAAGAAAAGGTTGTCGGAGCAGCTAAAGAGGATGCTTTAGGCACAGAGAAAATTTGGCGTTTGTGTCTTAAGATGGGTTTGCCGTGCGTGTTGGCGCAGGTGGTGAACCTGCTTTATAATATCGTAGACAGAATTTACATAGGAAATATGCCCGAGAGCGGCAGTGCGGCGTTGGCGGGTTTGGGACTTTGTGCGCCGGTGTTGACTCTCATAGCGGCGTTTTCGGCGTTCGTGTCGGGCGGCGGTGCGCCGCTTGCGGCTAAGGCTTTGGGCGAGGGCGACCGCGACAGAGGACGCAGAATATTGAACAACGGAATAATGCTGTTAGTCGTGTTTTCCGTGGTTTTGGGACTTGCGGCGTATTTTGCACGCAAGCCGATTTTGTTGTTTATCGGGGCGGACGAGGCGACGACGTACCACTATGCCGACGAGTACTTGTCGGTGTATCTTATAGGCACGCTGTTCGTGCAGATAAGCGTAGGCATGAACACTTTTCTGACTGCGCAAGGTAAGAGCGCGTCTGCAATGATAGGCGTTATTATCGGCGCGGGACTTAATATCGCGCTCGACCCGCTGTTTATTTTCGTGTTCGGAATAGGTATTAAGGGCGCGGCGCTTGCAACGGTGATCAGTCAGTTCGGGAGCTTCGCGTTCGTTATGGCAGTACTGTGCGGCAAAAAACTGACCTTGCGTGTTTCAATTAAGGAAATGAAACCCGACGGCGGAGTGCTTAAAGCGATTTTCGGACTCGGACTCGCGTCGTTTGTAATGGCAGCCACCGAGTCGGTGATAGGGTTCGTATTAAACGGACGGCTCAAGTATTACGGTGACTTGGCAGGCGCAGGGTTAGGCGATACGCACGTTTCGGTGCTTGCGATTTTACAAAGCGTCATGATGTTGTTAAGCGTTCCCGTCTCGGGATTCACTCAGGGTGTTACGCCCGTAATCGCTTACAATTTCGGCGCAAAAAACAAAGCTCGGTTAAAGCGCGCTTACTTTATCACGCTGTGGGTCAGTTGGGGATATTGCTGTCTTTTGGCGCTTATAATGATGATTTTCCCGCACGTGTTCGGCAGAATGTTCACGCCCGACGAAGCTTTGCTCGCGCTTACCGATAAATATCTGCCCGTGTTCGTGGCTGGTATGCTTATTTTCGGCGTTCAAAGAGCTTGTCAAACGACGTTCGTTGCCATAACCGAGGCGAAAATCAGCCTGTTTATCGCCGTTCTGCGCAAGATAATTTTGCTCGTGCCTTTTGCGTTTATATTTCCGCTGTGGATGGGTGTTGCGGGCGTGTATTGGGCTGAGTGTATTGCCGATGCAACCGCCGCCACCCTGTGCTCGATAATATTCTTTTTCCGTTTCCGCCATGTCTTGCGCAAACTGCCCGACGAACCGGGGAGAATGACAAAATAGGCGGAGAGTTCTTGAACTCGCGCGTTACAAAGCGTAGCCGCTTTGGACAGCGCCTGCGCTGTCTCGCGTTTTTGGTAAAAACGCACGCGCTCGTGAATACCGTCGCAAA
>CAZBTB010000076.1:0-6902 GCA_964494605.1 uncultured Lachnospiraceae bacterium | reverse complement strand
CTGGGTCTGCCCTCAAAAGCAAACGGCTTAGTAACAACGGCAACCGTAAGCTTGCCCATTTCTTTGGCAATGCCTGCAATTACGGGAGCTGCACCCGTACCTGTGCCGCCGCCCATGCCTGCCGTGATAAACACCAGATCGGCGTCTTTGATAGCGTCGGAAAGAGCGATTCTGCTCTCTTCGGCTGCCTTTTGTCCTTTCTCGGGATCGGCGCCCGCGCCCTGACCGTGGGTAAGCTTATCGCCTATCTGAATACGGATCTCTGCCTTAGACATGCTGAGTGCCTGCAAATCGGTATTGACCGCAATAAAGCGAGCACTCTTTAAATTGGATTCGATCATGCGGTTGACGGCATTATTTCCGCCGCCGCCTACGCCTACTACCACAATCGAAGCGGGCATAGTCATCATATTTTTATTATTGGGGAACATAGAAAACCTCCGTTACTTTTTGAATAATCGAGCGAAAAATCCCTTTTTGACTGCGGGTTCTTCGTTGTTGATAGCCATATTTAACAATCCCCAAGACGAGGAAAGATTGGGTCTGCCTACCTGAGGCAAACGCGGCGAAACGACTTCGACGTCACGCCCCAAGTGTGCCGACAGTATATCTCTTGCGCCGCGGATAAAGCCGATACCGCCGCCCGTTAAAGAGAACGGGATATAGTCGGGAATTTCGTATTCGCAAAGCGACAAGCACTTAGCTGCATTTTTGGCAAGCGTAGAAACTCTGTGCGCGACAATCTCGTTGACATACTTTGCAGGTAAAGTCTTTACGCCGTTTTTGCCGTTAATCTCGTATATGTCGTTTTCGCCTGCGTTAATAGACAGAATAACCTTGCGCTTTAAGCTTTCGGCATCGGTAAACGAAATGCCGAGAACTGTTGCCAAATCGCCGGAAATATGTCCGCCACCCATCGAAAAACTGTTTAATGCCAGCAGTCCGTCACCGCGCACAACGGCAACGGTGGATGTAATATAACCGATATCGATCAAAACCGCCGTCTTGTCGCGTTCTTCTTCGTCAAACAGTAAAAGCGATTCGGCAAGCACGCTCGAAACAAAATCGACCGATTGTATCTCGAAATCGTTTAAAATCTTTCTTATGTACGCGGTAAAACTCGTTTCTGCCAGTACGTAAGACAATATGCCGCCCAGCTTCGAACTCTTTACCCCGACGGGCTGAACGGTACGCCTGTCGTTATCCAGCGAATAATAAATCGGCTGAATATTGATAACCTCATAATACTGTTCGTCAAAGTTATCGCCTGCATTCATGAGGTTGAATACGTCTGTATCGGTCACTTTGCGCCTGCGCCCCAATACAAGTCCTGCTTCTTTGCAAACGACAGAGGTAAACTCACCCGGAACGCCCACGTAAATATGGTTGATCTTAACGCCCGAATTGGACTGTGCGCTGTTTATGGCATGCGCCAAGGCATGCGGAAGATGCTCGGGATCCAACCATTCGCCTTGCGCAAACCCGTCATAATCGCAAACGCCCATGCCGTTTATGCAAATCGTGCCGTTTACGCCACGCTCGCCTATAAGCACGGTTATTTGACTTGATCCGATATCTAATATTGCAGTATCGTGAGCCACTTGCTTTCTCCTGATTTTTTATTGATTTTATACCGTTTATTTATTATATAATTTCACCGCTTTGCTGTCAAGCGGAAAGCCTACTCTGCCAATGTTTTTCGTATTTGTTCTCGTCCGAATAAAAACCGTTAAGCCCTGCGACGGTAATCGTGCCGCCGGTCATGTATTTTGTCTCCGAACTTAAGTACAAAGAAACCGCAAGCTGAACTTGTTTGTCGATATTTGTACCGTTACCCATAAGCTCTATATAAGTGCCAATCCGTGTTTTGATATAAACGAGGTTATCCGTTTTAAACAGCCTGGTATCGATAAACTCGAACATCTCCACGACGGTACTGTGTAAATCCATACGCTCGATTGTGTCGAGGATTCCCGACACAAGCATATAGTCGCCGGAATCTTCTTTAAAAAGCTTGTCCCCGTTTTTGTCCGATTCGGGATTAGTATCGGTCAAAAGCTTTATGTAATCTAAGTAATGCTCCTGCTTTTCGATATGCCTCAGAACCTCGCATTCGTTGGACACAAGCAAAGCGTCCGATTCGGTATCGAGAACTATGTAAGGCAGAATCTTGACGTAGTTGATATACACCTGATTGGGGAATTTTCGCTCGATATTGATGACCTTGACTTCACTCAGTTCATTCTCGATTTTGGCAGTAATTTTCTTTTCGTTCAGCATGAAAATACTGCCGCCGCGGGAAATCCCGTTCACTTCTTTGGACTCTATCCGCCCGTTAAGAGTCTCGTCGTAATCGTTATAGCAATAAGCATACACTTTCTGCACCGAAAAACACACACTGCTCAGTACCACGAGTAGCGTCACAAATGACAGTATGGAAAATAAAACTATAAGTTTTTTGTTCCTCATACGCTTCCTTCGGTGCAAAATAACAGTTGCTTAGCGTCCCAAAACGGAAAACATGTTATTAAAGCAAAACATTAAAAAACTGCTATTTTTCCTGTATTTATTATACCAAAAAATAAACGGGAATGCAACCGAATAAAAGCAAGAAATCAAATGAAAAACACTATATTTATATATAATTCGACAATCCGCCTACTCGCTCAGGCGCACAATATCGGCACCGAGCGCGCGCAAATCGTCCTCGATCTTAAAATACCCTCTGTCGATATGGCAAACGCCGCTCACCGTACTGACGCCTTCGGCGCCGAGCGCCGCAATCACAAGCGCCGCACCGCCTCTTAAATCCTCGGCGGCAACGTTAGTTCCGTAGAGCTTTTTAACACCTTTTATTACCGCGATTCTGTCCTTTACGGTTATTTTTGCGTTCATTTTATTTAACTGAACGGTATACTTAAAACGGTTTTCAAAAAGGTTTTCCACCATTACCGAGCAACCGTCGGCGGTCGACAGCATTGCCACGAGCTGAGCTTGCATATCGGTAGGAAAGCCCGGGTACGGCTGAGTCTCTACCTTATGTATTCCTTTAACTCTTCCGGTAGAACGAAGGTGTACGAAATCTTTTCCGCGCGTAACCTCACACCCCGAACGCGCGAGTTTTTCCAGCACAGAATAACAGGCGTTTGAAGGCAGATTATCAAGCCTAATTTCTCCGCCCGTAATTGCGCATGCAGTCAGATACGTACAGCCCACTATTCGGTCGGAAATTGGCGAATACTCTCCGCCGCCCAACTTTTCGACGCCTTCGATAACAATAGTGCTTTCACCCGCGCCGTATACTTTGCCGCCAAGCGAGTTTATAAATGCGGCAAGGTCAACGATCTCCGGTTCGCGCGCCGCGTTTCTGATAACCGTCACGCCCTTTAAGTAGACCGCAGCCATCATAGCGTTTTCGGTAGCGCCCACGCTCGGAAAATCCAAATCGATTTCGCCCGCGCGCATCTTAGTCCCGTCGCAGATGATATGACCGTTTTCCTCGATAATTCCGACGTTTAACTTCTTTAATGCGTAAATATGTAAATCAATGGGTCTGAGTCCGATTTCGCAGCCGCCCGGATAGCTTACGGTTGCCTGCTTAAAGCGCGCCAGAATAGGTCCCAAGATAAAAATCGACGAGCGTATTCCGCCCGTCAAATCAGATTCGATAATAGCGGGATTTGCATTGCGGCAAGACAACACGATATTTTCGCCGTCGAATTCGGCTTTTCCGTTCATCGAGCGAATTATTTTCAGCATTGCGGTAATATCCGAAAGACGAGGACAATTTTTTAAAACAATCTCCTCGCCCGTCAACAGCGCACAAGCTATTATTGGTAATAAAGCATTTTTGGCAGACGGAACTTTTAGTTCGCCGTCCAGCCTTTTTCCTCCCGTAATACGTAAAATATCCATAATTTTAAGCCTCTGTATGTATGGCGAGCAATACTCGCCTCTTTATTGTAATGTAATACTCGGTCAACAATAGTATCAGTATATTAGCATTGTATGCCCGTTATACCCTTTTCGCTACACAAACAACTTAAAAAGTCCCAATGCAATCAGACACACGCCCGACAGCATGGAAATTTTTCGCATAACTTTAAGTAGCCTGACTGATATCGAACCTAGCAGCAAAAAGAAAAAATGCGCCGCGAACATAAAGAACGCGTACAGCGGAATCAGTCCCGAAACTATTTCAATCGACAGACACGCAAGCCCCGCATCCGCACTGACAGCCAATCCCAAAAGAGACAGCTCCTTTGGTCGGCTGTCGTCCATAAGCGGTTTTGGTGTAAATATATCAATATAATTTTTTACGCCGATAAATATGAAAATAAGCGCGCCGATCTCCTTGACTACCGACAAATGCTCGATAAAGGCATCGTTTACTATCAGCGCGGCCATGCACACAAAAAACGTGAATGACGCGGCATACAATACTTCCGAAAACCTAAGCGGACGTTTAAGGCAATACGCAAGGCTCGCCAAGTACGCATCGATACTTACCGCTATAACCGTGATAAAAACAACCATTTCGCATCCCTCTTTTGCATAGTACCATATTATGCAAAGTTAAGATTTCGGGACACAAAAAAAACACCGCACGTAAATATTCCGTGCGGTGTTTTTTATTTAGACTTTTTACTCGTTTTTGACAACTATATCGGTCTGACCTATTTTTGCGAGAATGTCGCTGATCGACTGATTCTTGCTGTTGACAATAGGCGTAACCTTCTTTTTGGGCTGAGCAAATACAGGAGGCTTGGATTCCAACTTGGTTTGTTGCCTCTTGGGTTTGGGCGTAGGTGTGGGGCGCTTCTTATACTCGTCCTTAATCTTTTGAATTTCGGAAAGTATCGTATCGCTGTCCGCATTCTTGCTGAGTGCGTCGTTCAGCTCGGTTTTGAGCGCGGCAAGCTCTTCGGCAATCTTATCGCTGTCTGTATTGCCGCCCTTGCCCATCGATTCCGTTACGGCGACCAAATCGTCTTCAATCGAATAAATTTCGTTAAGAATCAGATTATTATAGCTTTCGTAGCTACTGCTGTCGCCGTCCGAAACGTTTGCCATACTGACGGCAAACATCTGATCGCGCAATACCTTGATTTCGCCGAGTACTTCGTCGTCTTTAATTTTAGACTCGATTTTATCAAGACGCTTGCCTATAGCGTCATAAATATCGTTGCCCGACTCTTCGACAGCCGACGCGGCATGCGCGTGACTGTTGGCAATATTCTCCAATGTGGAAAGTATAAGCTTTTGCGTTTTTTCGATTTCGTCGAGACGTGCGTTCTGTACACGCTCGAGTTCGTCAATGCGTGCGCTCAATTCATCATTTCCGCTTTGGGACGTTCCGAAAAGCTTATTATAATCAATCTCCGGCGCTTCGTCGACATTCGAAAAGTCATCTTCATCCGACTCTTTTTTCTGCACTGCCGCGCCGCCTTCCGTCGCTACGGCAAGTAAAGATTCTTGCTCGGCTTCGGCTTCGGCAATAGGCTCTTCTTCTGTTCGGGCACTGTCTTCCACCGCCTCTACAGGCTCGTTTACAGCTTCTTTTTCAACGATAACGGACCTTACCGCCGCACCGGACTCGATTGCGGAACGGATAAAGGCAACGTCCTCCAAAAGCTTTGCTCTGTCGCTCTTTGCGCCTGTCTCCGCCTCGCTGCGGTCAACCGAAAATTTCGCAACCGCCTCGCTGATTACCTCTAGCGAGGACAGAATATTGTTTTCGCTGTCCGCCTCGACGTTCTTGATATCGTCGAACAGACGGTCAAGCTGAGCAACGATATCGTCAAGCGACGGTGCGCTCGTGTAATAGCTGTCGTCGTCACTACCCTCTCTGCGCTCGTCAAGCTTGTCGATAATTGTCACGCAGTCACTCTTAAGGTCGAGTATCGCCTGGGACACGCCGTCCATATTGGTAAGATTGGATATCTCGTTCTTAAGGTTATTCAGCTCGGTCACAAGTCCGCTGTTCGCCGTCTCGGTAATCACGCCGCCCGACTGAGCGATATTAGCGTCCAGAAGGAAATTTTTCAGCTCGTTAAGTTTGCCGAAAAGTCCTTCGCCCTCACCGTGCTTTGTAACACGGAAAGTCTTGCTGACGTTTACCGGCGGATAGCTGACCAAATCGCCGACTTCGAGCGAAGTAAGGGATTTCAGCTGGCTTTTAAGCTCTTGACGCAACGCCTTTTGCTTTGCGTGATCCTTTTCGCTTAAGAGAGCTATGTTTGTATTGAGCACTGCAGAATAAACGTTTTCGCACTCAAACTCGTTCTTATTATCCTGTAAATTGTTCTTTAAGGCGATTATGTCGGGCAAATCGTCCATGTTTTCGAAATTGCCTTCGTTTAACACCGCGACACGTTCCAAATAGTTTTTTACCGCCTCGCGCTTGGAGTTGGGAATATTGAATATTCCGCCCGTGCCGGCATATTCCAAAATAGTATCTACAGCCGAACGCTCCAGCCTCGACGCACACAAGTCCTTAATAATTCCGTTTAAGGTTTCGACAATGGGCGCGATCTCATACTCGTTTGTCTCGTAAAGACGTTTTGCCAAAACGTCGACCGAAGCAAACTTCTCGGCTACGGAAAGATTTTTTTGTCCTACGTCGAATTTGACTTTCTCTAAAAGTTCGTAAAGCTCGAGAAGCTCAGCATTGCGCTTTTCGCCCACCGGCGAAGCGTTACCGAGAAGGTTTTTAATATCGTAAATCTGCCTTAACAATTCAGCCGAAACGCCTGTTGCCTGAGCTACCGTTGCAGGCCTGTCCTTGCCTGCGAGCGTCTCTACGTTGTTGCCGATACCTACAAGATATTCCTCGTAGTTTTTCAGGTTTGTATTGATAGCGTTAATCGAACCCGCCATATCCCCTACGGGCGCAAGCTTAA
>CAZBTB010000075.1:0-6961 GCA_964494605.1 uncultured Lachnospiraceae bacterium | reverse complement strand
AGCGGTTATAGACCCCGACCCGTCTTTTGTCAACAACGACAATTTGGATGATTGGTGCCAGAGCAGCGTGGAGTTTTTCTTAAGCGAAACGTGCAGCGACGACACGCACTTAAAAGCGGGCGATTATAAGCTGAGAGTAAACTCCGACGGAAAGTTTACGGCGTTCGGCAACGAAAGTAAAATTGCGTTTGTCCGCTCGAAAATAACGGACAAAGGATACGAAATCGTCGCGGGATTTATTCTGCCCGAAAATACGGATAAAATCGGGTTCGATATTATGGCCCACAACGTAAAATCGGGTAAGTACGTCAACACGCGGTATTACAACGCATACGACGGTATGTCCGTGCCGTCCAACCCGTCGGTGTACGGAAAAATCATTTTTAAGAGAAACGACTTATGAGTATTTCCATTTTGGGACTTGGAGCAAGGGGCAGACTTTACGCTAAGATTGCCCGTAGCGAAGGCATAGAGATCACGGCGGTTTGCGACGTCAGCGAAGAGGAGCGCCGCCGCGCAATCGAAGCCTTTAACGTAAAAGAAGAAAACGTTTTCGACGATGCCGGAAAATTTTTCGCAAGCGGCAGACTTTCCGATATTCTCGTGCTTTCCACGCTAGACGAAACGCATTACGAATACGCGCTTAAAGCCATAGATTTGGGGTATAACATTTTACTCGAAAAACCCATTGCGTTAAAGCGCGCCGAAATCGAAGAGATCGAAAAAAAGGCGAACGCTAAGGGAATAAAAATAGGAGTTTGTCACGTCTTAAGATATACGCCGTACTATCAGAAAATGAAGGAACTAATCGATTCGGGCGTTATCGGCGAGGTAATGAACGTCAATCAGGTCGAAAACGTCGGATATTTTCACTACGCGCACAGCTTTGTTCGCGGCAACTGGCACAGCGCCGAGGAAACGTGTCCCATGATTCTTGCAAAGTGCTGCCACGATTTCGATCTTATCATCTGGCTTACGGGCAAGAGTATCAGGCGCTTGTCCTCTTTCGGCGAGCTGACGTATTTCAAAAGAGAAAACGCGCCCGAGGGTTCGGCGGCTAACTGCAACGATTGCAAGTATAAAAACAGTTGTCCGTACAGCGCTATTACGATTTATACCGACCGTCCCACGTGGGTCAAAATTCCCGTAGGATTAGAGGAAAACGCCGAAAACGCAATGAAAGTCGTTTCACGCCGCGATACCTTTTACGCAAAGTGCGTTTATAGGTGCGACAACGACGTTGTCGACCACCAATACGTCAATATGGAGCTCGAGGACGGAGTATTTGCAAATCTTACGATGCAGGCGTTTTCGGGCGAGGTGTACAGGCGCACGCAGGTTTGCGGAACTAAGGGCGAAATCAACGGCATAATAGAAAACAACGAAATCGAACTGTCCGTGTTCGGTCGGCCCGTACAAAAGATAAAGATAGACGTAAACGACGATATTTCCATTCATTCGGGCGGCGACAGATTGCTGTTTGTGGACTTTGTAAACTACGTTGAGGGTAAGGAGTGTTCGCGCGGACTTACGGGACTTGATAAGTCGGTCGAAAGTCACATAGCCGCATTCTGCGCCGAGGAGTCGCGTCTTGACGGCGGAAGAGTCATAAATCTGAGGAAATAATGACATTATGTTAAAGCAGAGAATATCGGGGCTGACGAGTGAACCGAAGTTTGCTGAAGAGATATATAAATGCATAGAGCAAAACCCCGGCGGCATTGACGAGGTCTGGCTTTTTATCGGGTCGGAGTTTCCGCCCATGGAAACCGTTTACGAGCGCATTGCCGCGCTTAAACCTCACGTAGAGAGGCTTAAGGCGTTGGGCGTTAAAGTCTCGATAGAGAAAAAGACGTTCGGCGACCAGATGACAAGAACAAAGCTTTATGATTTCGGCGGCATAGAAAACATGCGCGACGAGCTGTTTTCGGTCGACCAGAAGGGCAACGTCAATTTCGGGCAATTCTGTTGGCGCAAGCGCGAGTACCGCGATTATTCCGCAAAGGTGATCGAGGCGGTTTGCCGCGAGCTTCAGCCTTACGCGATTTATTTCGACGACGACATACGCGTATTTAATTGGTGCCAGCCGCTCCGCTGTTTCTGCGACGACTGTATAGCCGAGTTCAACCGCCGAAACAATACGCATTATACGCGCGAAGAGCTCGACAAGCTTATTCAGACCGACGTAAAAATGCGCGAAAAGTATCTGGAGTTCAGCTACGAGGGAATTGCAGACTTTTGCCGCGAAATGGGCGAGGTTATCGCGAAAAGCAGCGATAAGACTTTTGCGGGCGTTCAGCACGGCTCGTACTCGGGCGAGGCGTTCGTGCACTGTATAAATGCGTTCCGTAAAGGAACGGGCAGACACGTAATGAGCCGTTGCGGCGGCGGAGCGTACAACGACGACGATCCCAACGTAATTGTCGAAAAGTCCTTCGATACGCAGTGGCAGCTCGTTAAGCTCCCCGATTTCGTAAAAGAAAAGTGCAACGAAATCGAAAACTATCCCAACAATTTTTACTGCAAGACGCTAAGCGGAACTATGCTCGAGGCTACGCTCAATCTGGCAAGCGGGTTCAATTCGGTCAGCTTCGTGCTTTCGAAGCGTTACGAACCGGACATGCTTTCAGATGGGATAAGAGAGTGCGCAAAACGCAGGAAGTATTGGAACAAGCTCGTCGAGAGCAACCGCGGCTGCGTAAAGGGCGGACTGATTGCCGTTGTTCCCGAAAAGTTTTGGGCGTCGGATGCCGAAAACTGGATGTTCGAGCCGTGGAAAGTCGGGCACGGGTTTAATTATCTCGGGATACCCGTAACGTATGCGGAGCCGAAAAATTCGGTTTATTATCTTTCGCCCGATTATGCGCGTACTTTGTCCGATTCGGAAATAAGAAAGCTGGCGGGTTGCCCGGTAGTAACCGAGGGTAAGACTTTGGAAATCTTAGCCGAGCGCGGTTATGCGGATTTACTTGGCGTAACTGCGCACCGCGCCGAAAACGCAATGCGGTTTTACGAAAAATTTACCGATCATCCGCTAAACTGCGGGCTGAAAAACGTCGGTTGGGGTCAAGGACTTTTCTATAGGGAAAGCCGTTACTTCACGGGCGAAAATATGGAAGTCCTTTCGGTCTTTGACGCCGAAAATAAAAAGTTCGGCGGCGACGATCTTTGCGGAAAACCCGCGTCCGTTATATTTACGACTAAGACAGGCGGCAAGTGGTTTGTAAGAGGCTACCGCGAAGACGACAATATCGTGACCTATGACAAAAAGCGTCAGATTGATGCGGCAATCGATTTTATCGGCGGAGTTCCGTGTAAAATCACTTCAAAGAACCGCCTTATGCTTATCCCCGCCGAGGATAAGGAAAATAAGATTCATTCGGTTACGTTTGTTAACACCACGATAGAAAAGCAAACGGGAGCGGTGATAGAGGTTAAAAATCCGCTGGCTAAGCGACCCGTATATTGGGACGAATTCGGCAATTCGACCGAGCTTGATGTTATAGAACGGGACGGTAAAATTACTTTTACGTTACCGGAAGTTTTGCCGTGGACGGCATGCACGGTATTTTTCGGTTAAGGTAACGGTAGCCGAACACACAAGGTTTTGGCTACGAAAACGAGCATTTACTTCAAAATCCTCACTCGATGTAGCCCGCTACAATCGACCTCGGCTTTTTCGTAACTATCGCGTTTTCGTAACGCAAAACTGCGAAGCACCGTAGCCGAATGTATTTTGCGCCTAGCGTGAACTTACGACGTCGAAGCTGTACAGGAGTACTGCAAGCGGCGTATGGGCGCGATTCGGCTGAAATGCCGTCGGCTACGGCTTATGGAGTTTGACTATCGTTACCTTAAACGCTTGACTTTTGAGCCGATTAGGCGTATTATGATTGTATCGATTTTTCGGGAGTAAAACTATGGACGGCAATTACGACGTAATAATTCTATTCGGACAGAGCAACGCCGAGGGCAACGGTCACGGAGAAGTGGAAAATCCGTATCAGCCCGACGAACGCGTTTACATAATGCGCGACAAGCATCAGATTACTTTTAAAAAGAACGCCGACGGAAACGACTATCTCGACGTTAAGCTTCCCACGACTTTTTATACCGAGGTTATGAAAGAGCGTGTAAGCGGGCAAGGCAAGATAGGAAATTTTGTGTGCGAGTTCGCGCGTCGGTACGTAGAAACAATGCTTGAGCAGGGAAGAAAAGTGCTTGTCGTTTACGCGGCAGTGGGCGGCACGGGCTTTGCCCGCAAGCAGTGGGGCGTAGGCAATCCGCTTACGCTTAGACTTCACGCCATGCTCGACGAGGTTTTGACAGTTAAGTCCAACCGCGTTGTCGCTATGCTGTGGCATCAGGGCGAGCACGATGCGTTCGAATCTGCCGATTTTAACTATCGGGAGCGTTATAAATTCTATTACGACAATTTTTCCGCGTTTATCTCGGAGCTCGAAGACAAGTACGGACTTAAAAACGTGCCGCTTATTACGGGCGGATTCGTCAACGAATGGGCGTCTACCTGCTTAGAGCAATGCGCCGCGGTAAACGACGCGACAAAAGCGTTCTGCGAGTCCCGTCCTCACTCGGGTTATATCGAAACCGCGGACTTAAAATCCAACAACCAGGACACGAAAAACGGCGACAATATACATTTTTGCCGCAGTGCGCTGTATATTCTTGGCAAACGCTACTTCGATAAGTTTGCCGAAGTTTCCGAGTGATTTTTGAGTATGAATGCTATCGAGATAAAAAATCTTACGAAAAGCTACGGCGAAGTCAAAGCCGTGGACGATATTTCCTTTTCGGTAAAAAAGGGTGAGTTCTTCGCGTTTTTGGGCGTGAACGGTGCGGGAAAGAGCACGACCATTTCGGTGATATGCGGCAGGCTCGACCGTGACGGCGGCGAGGTCGAAATCGACGGCTTGGAGCTTGACACGCACTACGACGACGTAAAAGCCAAGCTGGGCGTAGTCTTTCAGAACAGCGTCATAGATGCGCCGCTGTCCGTTAAGGATAACTTAAAGTACCGCGCCGCACTGTACGGGATTACGGGCGAAAAGTGGGAAACCCGGTTAAAGGAAATAACCGAGCTTTTCGAGCTCGATGAGATATTGAACCGTCCCGTCCAAAAGCTGTCGGGCGGTCAGCGCAGACGCGTTGACATTGCGCGCGCAATTCTGCACGAGCCGAGCATACTTATCTTGGACGAGCCCACGACGGGTCTCGACCCTCAAACGCGCAAATCTGTTTGGGAGATCGTTCATAAGCTCAGACGCGAAAAGGAAATGACCGTGTTTTTGACTACGCACTATATGGAAGAAGCGGCTTCCGCCGACAGAGTGGTTATTATCGACCGCGGCAAGGTGCTTGCTGACGCAACGCCGCTCGAGCTTAAAAACACTTATACGGGCGATTATATCACTTTTTACAATACAACCGAAGCCGAGCTCGAAGCTGCGGGACTGAAACCGAAACGTTTCGGAAACGCGCTGAGAGTGGAAGTCAAGGACACTGCAGCAGCTACCGAGCTTATATTAAAACACCCCACGCTTTTTTCCGATTACGAGATAACGAAAGGCGATATGGACGACGTGTTTTTGAGCGTTACCGGCAAATCATTGGTTGATTAGGAGTGCGTGAAATGAAACTGAGAAATCTTATTGCGCGCAACTGCAAGATTTATTTTAAAGACAAAGGGCTTTTCTTTTCCTCGCTTATCGCGCCCCTTGTGCTGTTTTTTCTGTTCGTGGCGTTTTTGGGCAATGTTTACCGCGACAGTCTTTTAAGTATTATTCCCGAGGGATTGGAGCTCGATAAGAGTCTGATCGAGGGCTTTGCGGGCGGTTGGCTTATGTCATCGCTGATCGCCGTTTGTACGGTATCGATTTCCTTTACGTCAAATATGATAATGGTTCAGGATAAAGTGGAAGGACGCATTTACGACTTTACCGTCGCGCCCGTTAAAGAAACGACACTTGCTCTCGGCTACTATTTTTCCACCGCGATAGTGACTTGTATAATTTGCTTTTCCGCGCTTGCCGTGGGCTTTGTATATATCGCAATCGTCGGTTGGTATCTAAGCTTTGTCGACGTAATGCTAATAATCCTAGATACGCTGTTGCTTGTCATGTTCGGCACTGCATTGTCTTCGATAGTGTGCCGCTTTCTAAAATCACAAGGCGCAATAACGGCAGTCGAAGTAATCGTGTCCGCCGCCTACGGATTTTTATGCGGCGCATATATGCCGTTTTCCTCGCTCAGTAAAGGCATAGCCAACGTACTGATGTTTTTACCGGGAACATACGGAACTTCTCTGTTGCACGAGCATTTCATGGGCGGCGCGATCGACGCCGTAGCCGACGCAACCGCGCCCGAGTTTGCTACCGCTATCCGCGAAGGGTTCGACTGCACGCTCGACTTTTTCGGCACGTCCGTTCCCGAATGGGTGTGCTTTACCGTTGTAGGAATTACGGTAGCCGTTCTGATCGGAATTTTCATATTCCTTTGTATCTTCAAAAAGCGCAAGAAAGTGCAAAAATAAATAACCGTAACGTCATATTTTTCCGCCGCATAGAATATACATTATGAAAGTGCATTTTGTGGGAGCGGGCGGAGTAAGTATGAAACGTCTCCGCGAACTGACCGAGAGGTTGGGGCATGCGACGAGCGGTTCGGATATGACGGCGGGCGGACACCGTGCGGAAAACGTCGGCGGCTGTGATATGGTGGTTTATACCAATGCGGTCAAGGCGGATAACGTCGAGCTTGTTCGGGCGCGGGAGCTTAATATTCCGTGTGTGGAGCGAGCGGAGTTTTTGGGCGCGGTGGCGGAATCGTTCGAGAGGATTATTGCTGTGTCGGGCACGCACGGCAAGACCACGACGACGGGAATGCTTGCGTGCGTTTTTAAGAATTATTATCCGACGGTACATATAGGCGGCGAAATGATACG
>CAZBTB010000074.1:0-6995 GCA_964494605.1 uncultured Lachnospiraceae bacterium | reverse complement strand
TTAACCTCGGGTATGCACCACGGCTGGCGGTCGGAGCGCGGCGGAAGCGCAAGGCGTTTTCTTGCCGCGGCGTCAAGGCGCAGTATTTCTTCCTTGGGAGCAAATTCGGTTTCGCCGTCGACTGCCCATTCGGCAACGTCGAGGAGCAGAACGTTCGGTTCGCTTAAAGTAAACTTCGCATCGTCGAAAGTGATATCCTTGATAAATTCGGGCTTTTGCGGATTGACCGTAAAAGCCGAGCCGCCCTCGGTCAGCTTGATTAAAGCCGAGCCGCCCTCGGTCAGCTTGATTAAAGCCGAGTCTTGAGCGTACATACGCAGCTTTATCAGAGTTTTGCCCGAATCGTGACTGTAGGACAGCGCTTTGACTTCTCCCGTCATTGTGTCGTAAAGCTCGGGCGCAAATTCGCCGGCCACGGTAATAGTGCAGTCGACGGGGTCGGCGCAATCTGTGTCGGTGCGTTTTACGGCGTTTGCAATAAACAGCCACTTGGCATTACCGTCTCGGCGCAGTTGGTAAATGTAATTCTGCTGTCTTGCGCCCGATTCGTCGGTGATTTCCACGTCGCGGAAGTCCTCGAGTGCGTTTAAGATTGCCGTCTTTTCAAACGGCACGCGAGTGGAGCGGTCGTAAAGAGGTTTGACTTGGTCACCGGGTTTTGCGTCGACGTGCGTCGGACAATCGCCGATAAACACCACTTTGCCGTCGGCAGAAGCGAAGTTCTTCAAAAACTCGAGAGTTGTCGAGCGGACGGTGGTCAGGTCAGGCACAATCACAGCGTCGTAGGTCATGAGTCCCACTTCGCGCGGATTGGCGGTTATTTCGTCGGGCAACAGCGCCTCGCTTACGTAGTCGAAATCGATTTGATTGAGTAAAAGAGTATGGATAAGTTCGGAAAACTCGCGTTCGATTTGCTCGCGTTTTTGAGCCGTGCTGTCGGTTCCCATGTACAGCCAGAACGATTCGACGGGGTGAATTACGGCCACTCGGCATAAGGGCTTGCCGCGTGTCAGGGCGGTGTTGACTCTTGCGAAATGGTTTTCGATTATCGGGTATTCCTTGTACCAGGGCGACTGATAGAATAAGGATGCGGGGTAGTCGCGTTTTGCGTCGCCTTTCATTGAAACCCAGCTTAAGTGGGGCACGCGTATGGTGACGCCTAAAGCCGCCTGCCAATCGCCTTGGAATTTGTGTCCGCGGAAGTCGAAGTGCCAGCCGGTTACGCCGTACAGCTCGCTGAGCATTGCTTCTTTTCCGTATTGGCGTACAACCGATTGAGTTTGCTTGGCGGTGGTAAGCTCCACCCAGTTGCACAGCATGTCGATTCCGGGATAGCCGAAGTGAGGGTAAGAGCGCATCGCTTCGCCCACGCTGAGGCTTTGCGACATTAAGTATGGTTCGTTAAGTACGTGTCCCGTTAATCTGAGGTTGTTTTTCTCGCACGTATCGCCTATGTTTTTCGCAAACGCGTTTGCAAATCTGTCCGTAATATGATTGCGGAAGGCATAGCGCGCTTCGCTTAAGCAGCCGTGTTTCAAGTCCCAGACAAGCTCGGGCAGGCGGTCGACGATATCGAAGCCGTATTCGGACTTAAATGTTTCGGGTAGGTCGGGCGTCCAGGAAAAGTAAACCGCTTGATCCGAATCGGGCTTATTCAAAAACCGAGGAGCTTGCGAGTCGAAGTTGGGTTCGTCGGTAAAGATTGCGTGCACCGACTTTCCCAAGCGTTCGCGCAATAGGTCGAAATATTTTTCGTGCGTTACGTCTATAAACTTGTCGACCGCCGTTTTATTCAACGTGTCGAGATAAGAAGTGCCGTTAAACCATTCGCTCGGTTGGTGAGTTATGCAGTAAGCGAAGCATTTGACGTGCTTTGCCTTTTCGTCTTTCGCGATTCTGCGGTAGGACTGTAGCTCGCCGCTTTTGTTAAGCTCAACGTCAAACGCCGCGACAAAGAAAGGCAGCCCTTTTTCGATTGCCGTTTCTTTGTCGGCTTCGGCGGACATGTCGGGGAGAGCGGATTCTTTTGCAAAGCAGAGCTGACGCAAGCGGTATTTGGGTTCTTCGGTGGCGATTCCGCCCGCATATCCGCTGGGCCAGCGATCCTCGTCGTACAGCCAGGCAATAAGGTCCTCACTGTCCGCCTTGTCCGCGCAGTCACGGATAAGGCTCATAAATTCGTCGCTTAAGTATTCGTTGTCCATGCCGCTTCTCGAGTGCATGAAAAAGCCGCCGAAGCCCATTTCCTTAAATAAGGGTATTTGTTCAGTCAACAGCTCTTTGGTCATGCGGCAGTTCCACGACCAAAAGGGCGCGCCGCGGTATTCGCTCGTTGGATTTTTAAATAACTCTCGGCTAAGCTCGCCGTTTTTGTTCTTGCCGTATAACATTATTATCCTCCTAAAGATAGTGCTTTAATTATAGCATTAAATTTATTAAAAGTATTTAATGAAATAAAAAATATAAATTTACATAAATTTATATCATGATAAACTCATATGAACATAAATTGACATCGGAAAGATAAAAAACAGTAGCCGAGTTTTGTCGGCTACGGCTTATGGAGTTCGACTATTGTTACCTTAAGCAGATAATTCCATATCCGAACACGATTTTCGGTGCAAACGCACTCAATTACTTTGTTAAAACCGCTTGGTGTAGGACGCCCTACACCTTCGACGGTTTTGCCTCGTACTTGCGTGTGTTTGCATTCCGAAAATTGCTTGCACCTAGGCGTAATAAATTGCGAGATATTTTTGTCGCTAGCGAACGAAGTTGTGCTTAAATAGCACTGCGAGAGAGCTAACGGCGAAAAGAACCGCAATTTATAGCCTAGGCGTGTTCGTATTTGGAATTCTCTGCTTATTCTTTAACGGTGGTGTATGCGTCGAGCTTGTATTGGGTTCTGTACTTAACTTCGCTGCGGCTTAAGTCGTATTCGGTGGTTTCGAAGAAAACAAGAACCTTTTTCGTGGCGGTATTGTCACCAATCTTAAACGGTGACAGCGAATAGTATAGGTCGGTCGCGGGCCCGGACTCCGTTGCGCTTATGGAAACGCCGGCTTTTACGGCGTTTAGGCTGCCGTCGGAAAGGTATCCGTTCGCAAATTGCGGAAAGTTGAATGCCGTGTCCTCGTTTTCGCCCGAGCAGGAAAGGCGCATGGTATAAGTGGAAAACTCGTTTCTTATGTGCATGTCGAAGAAGTTGGCAAGTAAAAACGTCTGAGAAGAACCCGAGGGCTTTACGTCGGCGATTGCACGAACTACATAGTAGAGCATTTCGTTGTCATATACCGAGGCAAACGACTGATCCTTAAATTCCAGGGTTTGGGGCTGAGCGTCCGTCTTTTTCGTAAACGTTAGTGTCGAAACACCTTCGGTATAGTTGTTTACGAGCTTGTAGCTTTTATTTGCGTTTAGTTTATTTCCGTTTTTGTCCTCGTAAACGTCGGTCGTGCGGTCGGCTAATTCCACCGTCTTTTCCGAATACTTGGGAACTAACGCTTCGGACTGAAATATAACTTTTGACGTAAGTGTGTCCGTTTTGCCTTTGTCGGCGGCGGGAGCGGCGTCGGTGTAGGTTATGCTCATGTTCGCAGTCAGAACCGAGTAGTCGTAATCCGTATGTTCCGAAAAGTCAAGCTCGTATGTCAGTCTGCCGCGAGCGACGACTGTCTTGTTTTGCTCGTCGTATTTTTCGATAGCGTACTCCGTCTTTTCGTAAGCGGTTGCGGCGCTTGTCCCCGTAAACCACGGCGGCGGGTTATCGAGCGTAACCTGCGGAACGTTAGGCGAGCAACCGACGACTGCCGTTACGCACAGTAAACTCAGAATAATGCACAAAATTTTTTTCATAATATAATTACCTTGTCGAATTTATTGAGTAAATCAATCTATAGTATATCACTTGAAACGGAAAAGTGCAACCGTTTAAGTGTCGGTGCGGTGAATTGTACGTAAAATCGCTTGAAAAAACGCGCGAAAAAGGGTAGAATATATCTATGACTGAGATAAAAGAAAAATCTTACGCTTCGGCGCTCGATGCGCTTGAAAGAATAATTTCGGAGCGGAAACCCGATCTCGGCGTCAGGCATATTATCGTTGTGCCCGATATTTATACGTTTGCGCTCGAAAAACGCTTCTTCTTAAAAGGGAAGGGTTCTTTCGACGTGGAGATAACTACGTTCAACCGACTGTATTTAAGGATTAATACGGGACTAAGCGCGCTCGGAAAGCAAGGCGCGATTATGATACTGAAAAAGCTGTGCCGTAAAAACGCGTCCAAGCTCACGTCTTACTCGCGTTCGGCGTTAAAACCCGGGTTTGCCGTCAAGCTTTACGACGCGCTCAACCGCTTAAGGTCGTGTTCGGTTACGCCCGAGGAGCTTGCCTCGGTAGGCGAACTGCATAAGGCGGGCGATTTGGCTGTTTTATACCGCGAATATCTGGACGCTACGAGCGGCGTATACGTCGACGCGGCGGGCAGAACGGAGATTTTACGTAAGGCGGTTTTAAACGGCGAGCTTAATGACTGCCGTATCTATGTTGCACAGTACGATACGCTTAGCAGCGAAATGCAAAAGCTGCTTTATGCAATGGACACGCATTCGCTGGGCGTAACGTTGTTTTCCGTTCTCGAGCCTTCGGGGTGCAATATCGGGGCAGAGTTCGAAGCGTTGGGTTTTGCCGACCGGGTGAGCGAGTATAAGGCGGCGGCGAAGAGGATAAAAGCGTACGTTAAGGACGGCGGAAGATACGGCGATATTGCCGTCGTGGACGAGAGCGGAACGTTCGAAATTCCCAAGCGCATATTCGGCGAGTACGGCATTCCGTACTATGCGGCGAATAAGCTTCCGCTTGTCAAAACCGAGCTGTCGAGGTTCGTGTTCGGGGCGATAGACGCGGCTAAACGCGGATACAAAACCGACGATATGATAGCGCTTAGCCGTAATTATTATTCGGGTCTCGATAAGACCGACGTCGACGCATTTATCAATTATACGCTTTGTAGATGCGTCAGCTACCTCGGCTTTCACGAGCAGTTTGAGCCGAGCGCCTCAATAGACGAAGAAACGGCAGAGCGAGCCGAGCGTGCAAGGCGGCGTATCATGAGCTTGCTCGAAGTATTAAATCGTCCGATGCCTACGGCTAAGGAGCTTGCCGCCGCGGTAAGACGGTTGCTTGACTGCGCGAATGCTTTCGAAAAAACGCGCGAACTCGGTGCGGTTTACGAGAGCTTTGCCGACGTCGGCGGCGAAAAGCGCGTCAGCGGTCGCAGCTACGACGGAATTTACGATAAAACAATAGAAATAATCAATCTTTTCGAGGAAATCTGCGCGGACGAAAATATGCCCTTCGACGTGCTGGCGGACACGCTGAAAGAGGGCTTTACGGGCACGGAGATTTCACTTGTGCCCAACTTAAGCGACAGCGTGCAGATAGGACCGTTGGCGCAGTTCCGCGGCGAGAAGGTCAAGTTTGCCGTTATTATCGGATTTAACGACGGAGTTCTGCCCAAGGTGTGTTTTGACGACGGACTTCTTAGCGACGCCGACGCGGACAAGCTTGACGAGTACAGACTAAAGATCGAGCCGAAAACGGCAAAGACTAACGAGCTGTGCCGAGGCGAGCTGTGGCATTTTCTGAAAGCCGCTCAAAGACTGTTTATCACTTTTGCGGATAACGACGGCGGCAAGCCTTCGTACGACCTTAAACTGCTTATTAAGCGCAATGCCGACCGTTGTCGCTCGTTCTTAAGCGATTCGGACGAACCCGAGAGTATAGCAAAGCGTTTGGGCAGTTTTTCGGGCGGAGTGGAAGAGCTTTTGCTCGGCGGCAACGCGGCAATCAAAGCGTCGGTTGCCGAAGCGCTCGGAGAGCGGATACGCCCGTTTATGGAAGTTCCCGTCGTAAATACTACGCTGTCTCCCGACAAGAAACTGTTTTTGCGCGAAAAGGTTATGTCGGTAAGCGCGCTTCAAACCTATTTCCTGTGTCCGTACATGTATTTTATGAACTACGGGTTACGTATTAAGAAAGCGGACGACGGCGAAGTTACGCCCATAGACGTAGGACTTCTATTACATAAGGTGGTGGAAATCTTCGTTCGCGAAAATATGCCCGACGACGTTGCTGGGTTTGTCAAGCGCACCGTAGCGAGCGTAATCGGCGATTACGAAAAGTACCGCTACAAGAGCAACGAGCGCATTTACGGCGAGGTCGTAAAAGAGGCGGAAGTTCTTTGCAAGATCGTTGCCGATCAGATTGCGGGCGGAAAATTCAAGCCGCTTGCTACCGAAGAATCATTCGGTAAGTCCGATTCGAAATTAAAAACCGTCACATTAGGCTCGGGCGTAAAGCTTATGGGCGAGATCGACCGAATAGACACGTTCGGAGAGTATGCGCGCGTAATCGATTACAAGACGGGAACGGCGCACTTTTCCTATTCCGATCTTTACTACGGACGGAAAATTCAGCTCATGATTTACATGCGCGTTCTTATAGAAAACGGTTACAAGCCCGCAGGATTTTTCTATTTCCCGTTCTCCACGTCGTGGCGCGACGACGAGTATTCGCATAGGCTAATGGGCGCCTTCGACAGCTCGGCAGAAGTGCTCGAGGCGCTCGACCGCGAACTCTGTCATGCGGGCAAGAGCGAGATAATAGAGGCGAACATGCGCGAGGGCAAAGACGGAGCGATTTCACTGTATAAAACCAACAAGGCATGCTCGGGCGAGGAATTGGACGCTTTGTGCCGTTATGCCGAGAAGGTTGCGGACACTGCGGTCTGTGAAATCTTAAGCGGCAATATCGCACCGTCGCCCTCGGACAGCGGCAAGTGCGCATGTGCTTTCTGCGATTATAAATCGGTTTGCGGCGGCGAACCCGAACCGAGAGTTACGCCTAACGTTACAAATGAGGAAATATTCGGCGCGGTCTCTCTTGACGACTTTAATAAGGAGATTCTGTCGGACTGATGGCTTTTACACCTTTAC
>CAZBTB010000073.1:0-7157 GCA_964494605.1 uncultured Lachnospiraceae bacterium | reverse complement strand
GATACCGTGACCGCCAAGCTGGAAATTGCGGTGCGATGCAATGCCAAGGGAGTAAAACTCATTTCGTGTATGGGCACGGGCAACAAGCTCGACCCGACAAGGTTCAAGCTTGCGGACATAAAGGAAACGTCCGTTTGTCCGCTTTGCCGCGTTATGCGCAAAGAGCTCAAAAGCCGCGGCGTAGACAAACTGACCGTTTTGTACTCGGACGAGCCGCCCGTCGTCAAGTCGCGCACGCCTGCGTCTGTTGCGTTCTGTCCGTCCGTCGCGGGACTTATCATTGCGTCTAAGGTTGTATGCGATATTATTGACAAGCATAATTTATAGTGATATAATATACATAAGAATGATTAAATCGAATCGCGGTTAGGAGAAATAATGAAACGCAACGAAAGATGGCTGTCGTCGATTACGCTTGTAGTGGGTGTTTTGCCGCTTATTTTAATAGCTACGCTCGAATCGCTCGCAGAAGGGTCGTTCATTTTTAACGATATCGTGACGGGAGCTTCGTACGAGCTTAATCTGGACCAGCTCAATTTTATCGGGCTGTTCTGTATCATTCCCTTTTTAATCGTGTTGATTGCCCGGCTTCTCAGAAGCAAGAACCTTATAGACAAGCAGTTCACCGTCATAATAATCGCAACGCTGGTGCTCAGCGGCGTGTACATCTTGGCTATTTCGACGATTATGTATTCGACGCTTATTAACTGCAACGCCGACGTCGTTGTGACAAAGATCGATTACGTTGCGCTCGTGTGCACCCTTCTGTGTCTGGCGTTCTGTATTCTGTCCAACTTTCTGCCCGACCTTAAGCCCAATCCCATTTTCGGCGTAAAAAACAGCAAGACCAATGCTCACCCCGATATTTGGCGTAAAGTTAACGGCGCTGCGGCGTCCGCGCTTACGTATATATTTTTATTCGCTTGCGTCGGCTGTTCGTACGTCGGAAGTATTTTTTCGATCTTTGTCTTGCTCGCCGCAATATTCGTTTATTACGTTTGGGTAGTGCTTTACTCGCGTTACGCCTACAACGATTTTATGAAAAACCATAAAGAGTAGGAATTAAAAGGTGGAGATTTCTCCGCTACGCGTTACTCCGTGGCGTTCGGCACAAAAGTGCCTCGGCTAGCGAAATGACATTTCAGAATAAAAACGTCTCGGACAAATACTAAGCCTTAGTATCTACCCGAGACGTTTATTTTGTCATTCCGAGCGAGCAAGGTTTACCTTGCGACGAGGAATCTCCACCGATTGAAAACATTGCGTCAAAAACGCGAGACGGCGCACCCGCGCTGCCCAAGCGGCACGCATTGTAACGCGCGAGTAGCGAGGCGTGAGCCGACGAGGAATCCCCACCTTATAAATTTTATTTTTTCTTTCCGTATTCCTTAGGGCTAATGCCGAATGCGGACTTAAACGACTTTGAGAAAGTGTAAACGGACGAAAAGTTGAGTAGCTCCGCAATCTCGGTCATTTTGAGTTTATTTTCCTTTATAAGCAAGCACGCCGTGTCTAAACGCTTTTTGCGGTAGTAATCCTCGAGCGTGTTTTTTGTTATCTTTTTATACAGTCGCGACAGATAGCAATAGTTGTAGTTTGTGTAGGCGGCAAGCTCGCTTAATGATTTAAGCGAATATATATGGGTATCGATATAGTTTGTTATCCGATAGCAGAACATTTCCGCGTCGGATACGTTTTTCAGTTCGGATTTTTTATTCAGTTCGGAGAACTCGCGGACAATGTAAATCAAGATTTGTCCGAAAATATGCTGTAAAAGCAAATTCGAGTAGGGCGTGTCCGTGCTGTCGAATTCGGCAAGCGCGTCGAGCACCAACGTGTGTATGCGCTCGGACTCGAACGTCCGATTGAGCGGAGAGGCGTAATTTTGCGAAATCAGCTCTAAATCCGATTTGAGCTTTTCGTCGGTGGTATAAAACGAAAAGAAAGTATATTCGAGCGGATTGCTTTCGGATGAGCGGATTTCGTGCGCGTCGCCGGGATAGGACAGATAGCCCACGCCCTTTTTCACGCGTGTAGGCACGTCAAAGGTCAAAACCTCGCCTTCTCCGCCCGTGGCGATCGTGAGCTCGTACCAGTTTCTGTGCGGATGTTTCCCGATAATCTGACCCGCGCCGCAGTACAGCCGCCCGATTTGCACGAGAAAAATATCGCCGAATTGTTTCGGTTCGGCCATGCGGCGGTCTAAATGATATCTTACGCTACGGTTGTCCATGTCGGTATTATAAGCGTTATTCGGCAAAAAGTCAATTAAAGAATACGTAATTCCCACTGAAAAACAGCCGAAAATCAATTAAAGATAAAAATTCGGTATATTTCGGGCATTGCAACTACAGTCAGGAGGTGCTAAAATATAGCTAAAGTAATTTCAAAGGAGAATTATTATGAGTATTGTTTTGGGGATTATCGGCTGCGGGCGCATCGCCAGGGACGCGCATTTTCCCGCGCTTGACAAAATCGAGGGCGTCAGAATCAAGTATGCGTGCGATCTGATCGAAGAAAAAGCGCAGGCGTTCAAGGACAAGTACGAAAAAGTGGAGAACGTTACGACCGATTACCGCGAGGTTCTGGCTGATCCCGAGGTTGAGGCAGTGTACGTGCTTACTCCCAACTACGCGCATTACACGATAACGATGGACGCGCTCGAGGCGGGCAAACACGTTTTCTGCGAAAAGCCCATAACCGTCAATTACGAGCTAAGCCAAAAGATGGCGAAGAAAGCCGAAAAGATGAACAGAATTCTCAATATCGGCGTTTGCAATCGCTACAACCTTTCGGTGGAAAAGCTCGCAAAGATGTACGAAGAGGGTAAATTCGGTAAGCTTTACCACGTTGTTTGCTCGTTCAGAGCGTTCCGCTCCATTCCGGGACTGGGCGGCGCGTTTACGACCAAAGAACAGTCGGGCGGCGGCGTGCTTATCGATTGGGGCGTGCATTTTCTGGACCTTATTTTATATATTTTGGGCGGAGCCAAGCTTAAGAGCGTAACGTGCGAAGCGTACAACGAGATAGCAAAGGACATGAAAAAGTACCGTTATAACGATATGTGGGCAGAGGATACCGCCGATATCGAAAACGGCACGAACGACGTCGACGATTTCGTTACGGGCTTTGTGCGCACCGATAAGGCAAGCATTGCGTTTAACGGCGCATGGGCGCAAAACCTCGACAAGGGCGAAATGTACATAGACTTTTTGGGCGACAAGGGCGGCGCAAGACTGAATTACGGCGGCTTGTTCGAGTTCTTCTCGGCGGAAGAGTTCGAGACCGAAAAACCCGAGTACGAAATTCCGGGGCAGTTCCTTAAAGAGGATGAGGCGTTTATCGAGTCGGTCAAGAGCGGTGTTAAGACCAAAAACAATATCCGCGAGGTTTTGGAAACGGCGAAACTCCTCGACGCTCTGTACGAGTCGGCGGCTAAGCACGCGGAGATTAAGTTATGAAAACCATAGGATTTATAGATTATTATCTTAACGAATGGCACGCTAATAATTATCCGAATTGGATAGAGCAATTTAACAAAACGAGCGACGTTAAGTTTGCAGTCAAGTACGCATGGGCGGAAAAGGACACGGCGCCCGACGGCGTTACGAGCAAAGAATGGTGCGATAAGTTCGGCGCGGAGCTTTGCGGTTCTATCGAAGAGCTTTGCGAGAAAGCGGACTATATCATGATTCTCGCACCGTCCGATCCCCAAACTCATTTGGCTTATGCCGAGCGAGCGTTGAAAGCGGGCAAAAACACTTATATAGACAAGACGTTCGCGCCTGATTACGCTACGGCGGCGAAAATCTACGGGCTTGCCGAAAAGTTCGGAACAAAAATTTTCAGTTCGTCGGCATTAAGGTACGCCGACGAAATTCAGCCGTTTGCGGGCAACGCCAAAGCGGTGTTCACCACGGGCGGCGGCTCAAATCTGCCCGAGTATATCATACATCAGGCGGAAATGGCGGTTAAGCTTCTGGGAGTCGGCGCAAAGTCCGTTTCTTACGAAAAGGCAGGCAGCTGTGATTTTATCAAGATTGCTTATCCCGACGAACGCAGTGCTGTTCTGACCTACTCGCCGCAAATGCCTTTTGCCGTAAACGCCGAATTAAAAACGGGGGAGCGGGTGTACAGCCCCGTACAGTCCGATTTCTTCGTAAATCTGCTTAAAGACATATTGAGGTTCTATCAAGAAGGCAAGCCGTCCTTCGATAAGTCCGAAACGCTCGAGGTCATGAAGATCCGCGGCGCGGCAATCGAGGCTATGGAAAAGGGCAGCGTTAAGCTGTAAAATCAAAAACGCAAGGAGCAAATCCTTGCGTTTTTTCATGGGTCAGTCTTTTGCGTAGCCGATATTTTTTTCTTTGCTCGGGTCGAAAAACAAATTGCAGATCGACGCGACCAAGCCGTAAATGCCCAACGTGACAATCGACAAGAATAAGTAAGCGAGCGTTCTCGAAGTGTAGCCTTCGGGTTTAAGCGAAGTATGGTTTATTATAAAACTTCCGATAAACCCGAGAAAAAACGTGAGCACAAAACGTATCAGATTGTTGGTGTTCATAAACTATTCCTCCTTTGTAGCGTTGATACAATTATATGATACAAATTTGTATCTGTCAAGTAAAATGATACAATTTTGTATATCATATTGGTATGGAGTATAGTTTCAAGAGCAACAAAATAGCGGAGCTACGGAAAGAAAAGAACTTGTCGCAGCGGCAGCTTGCCAAGGAATTGGGCACTAGTCAGGCTAACTTGTCCAGGTGGGAGCAGGGGATTATCGAGCCGAGCATAGTTGAATGTTGGAAGATAGCCGACTATTTCGACGTAAGTATCGACGTTGTTTGCGGAAGGTGCGAATATTGAAAGCGAAGTCGTAAGCCGCGTCGCAGGATAAAATAAAAAAGCCTCTCGGTTGCCCGAGAGGCTTTTATCGGTATTCGGGTTTATTTTTTGTACTTGATATATTTTACAAGCTGAGTGACGGAATAGACGATCAGCAGTCCGCCGATTGCCGACAAGAACAGCACAATGGCGTAAATGGGGTTAAACGAAACCATAAACACGCGGAAGGAAAGAAATTCTATCGGGGCGCCTTGGGCAGAGGTAACGAGCAGAGCTATTCCTATAGGCATAACCAGGAAAAACAAACCGAACAGAAAGGGAATTACGAAAATCTTTACGATGGGAAAGGCGTCGAGGGTGGTTGTTACTACGATGACGCCGCCGAAGATAAAGAACGCGCCGAGGAATACGGGAATTTCCGAGGTGACTAAGTAGTGCAGCGCAATCACGCCGCCGCCTACGCCCATTGCGATAAGTCCCATTATAAAGCCGCCTATTTTGTTGCCGTCGATATGCTTGGGTTCGTGAGAGTCGGCAAATTCGGAGGCGTCGGCAAATTCGGAGGCGTCGGCAAATTCGGTGACGGCGGTAAATTCGGAGGAAGTGCGATTGCGGCGCTTAAGCTCGGCTTTATTAAGCGTAACTACGTCTAGCGCATCGCCCAAAAGCTGTCTTAATATATATTCGTCGGACAGCGGAACTTCGGCGTTTACCGCCAACGTTTCGTAGCCTCTCGACACAAGTTCTACTTTAAATACCGTTTTCGTTTTATGCAGAACTACGTTTCCGAGCTGCGCTCTGTCTATAACGGAGCGAGTTCCGAGATTTTTTACTTCTATGTAATCGGCGTAGACGGCAAAAGCGTTTTCCTTGCCCTTATTGCCGTCGGCGTAGTTGATTTGCTCTTGTATTCTGCGCCTGTCCTCGGGGCTGTTTCCCGCGCCGCCGGGCAATTTTAACGCAAGTCGCATGAGCTTTCCCCACCAACCGAAAACAGAGGCGAGGATTATCAACAGTATAACGGCAAACGCAAAAAACGATTGCCCGAACCAAACGGCAGCGGCTATAAAGTCGTTTTTGCGGAACATGTAAATCGCGCTTGTAAGAAACCAAAGCACCATAAATACGCAAATGACTATTAAATAAATGCCCAACGGATGTTTGAGCACTTTTTTGACGTGACCCTTTTCGGCGTCTAATTCGAGTTTGCTGTTGTCGACGGAATAAAGTACTTCGCCCAAATCCTCGGGCGGAGATTTAAGTACAAACCGATCTTTATTGTTTTCTTCCATATTGATTTAAACGAAGGTAAAAGGCGCGAGATAAAACACGCCGTAATGCACGCATTCGAACACGATAGCGGCAAGGTGGAGCGCAACGCAGACAAACGCCACGATAAGCATTATCGAAGCCAAGGAGTGTGCGCCGCGCAACGATTGGTTAACACCGAGAGTGATGGCAAGTATCAGGCAGAGCACCGACGGGTAGAAGAGCGCGCTGTACGTCATTAGTCCGTATCTTTCGCTGACAAGATACACGATTGCCGACGCAATCAAAAACGCCGCGCTTAAAATTGCGCCCGCGGTTTCGAAAACGATACACAGTATCGCCGAGGGTGTCAGTTTCTGCCCTATTCGTGTTTTGCGGTTTATTTCCTTTTCCATATAAACTATGATACACCAAAATCGTCGACTTGTCAAGAGGGGAGAATGAATAACGTAAAAAACAGGACCCGAAGAATTTCTCCGGGTCCTGTCCGTTTTTCGGATATAAAAAATTATTCCGCTTTATCTTCGGATTTTTCCGCTTTCTTTGCAGTGGTCTTTTTAGCGGCGGGTTTTTTCTCTGCCGCAGGCTTATCTTCCTTTTTAGCGGCAGTCTTTTTGGCAGCCGGCTTTTTTTCCTCTAAGGGCTTATCCTCTTTTTTGGCGGCGGCTTTCTTAGCTGCGGGCTTCTTAGCTGCTTTCTCGGCTTCTTTAGCTGCCTCTAACTCGGCTTTTTTCTCCGCGTTCTTCTTGGCAATCTCTGCGCGCTGAGCCTCGCGAGCCTCTTTAGCGGCTTTGGCTTTCTCGGCAGCGATGGTCTTGTTATCCTTCTTGATAACGACCGTCTTTTTACCGCTCTTGATATCGGCAATGCGCTTAGCGATACCCGACTTCTTGTTAGCGGCGGTGTTCTTGTGCATGATGCCCTTGGTCACTGCCTTGTCGAGTACGGACATAACTTCGGGAAGCATCTTTTCGGCTTCGTCGATGTTATTGGTATCGATAGCGTTGTTGATCTTTTTGATAGCATTCTTGACTTGCGTC
>CAZBTB010000072.1:0-7181 GCA_964494605.1 uncultured Lachnospiraceae bacterium | reverse complement strand
CTTGACCGTCCTTGACCGATACGGTCAGTTCGTACGACTTGCCCTCTTTCAAGCCGTGCACGAACGGGGTAAGAACATAATCGGGATAATACAGTACGTCGGGATTGGAGTTCATAGCGACAAGCTCGCCGAAATTCTCTTTCAGCTTGTAATAAGCGTACTTTTTATATCCGTAAAAATCTATAATGGGCTTCAGATAGCTTCCGTTGTTCGCGCCGCCCCAAAGCGCGCACCACAGCATACCGTCCGCGCCTAAGACAAGCAGTCGTTTTGTCGCATAGTCCGCACAAATAGCCTGATACGCCTGACTCAGTTCCCATTCGCCGTCTGTAAATCCGAACCCGAGCGAACCGAATTCGTCGCCAAATTCGTACGACGCCTTATTGATGAATTCTTTCGCTTCCTTAGTCTCGGGATTTTGCCTGCCGATTATCGCATACTCCGAAACGATGTACGCCTTGTCCGTAGCGTTAAGGAGTTCGTCTTGTAATTTCCAGCTCTGGTCTCTCAACCGTTGCCAGGACGTTCCGTACCCGAGGAGCATACTGTACGTATGAGCGCCGCGCACAACCCTCTTGTCAGTCCAACCGAAAGACGACTTTGCCGCATTGCCCGATTCGTCCGTCGTACCGTCGTTGTTGTAATATTTACAGCCCATGTCGTAAATTCCGCCGCCGTAATAAAGGTGCGAGATGGGACTTATCAAGCGCGTAGTATCGACCTTGAGCACCGTAGAAACGAAATTGTCGTAGATTTTGTCAACCACCTCGAGCGTGCTTGCGTGAAGCTCGTTAGAACCTTCCCACATAATGATACTCGGACTGTTGATAACGTGCTTCATCTGCAAAACAAATTCATCGGCTACGTGCCACTCGTCGCTCCACTGCAAATTTTCCGAACTGTCAATCAGCCGCGTCGTCCAGATAAGCATTATGCCCAGCCTGTCGCAGAAAGAAGCAAACCTTCTGTCCGAAGTGCCGTAACCTAATTGGTGCAGCCTCAAACAGTTGCCGTTCATGTTCTTAAGTCCGAGAATCAACTCGCAGATCTGCGCGTCGGACGGACAAACATGATTGACGGGGATTTCCTCGTAAGGCGGCATAAATTGCATGTTAAGCGCACCCTTCAAAAGAATTTTCTCTCCGTTAAGGAATATTGCGCCCGCCTTTTGCTCTATCGTCCGGAATCCCGTTTCCTGAGCCTCGGTAAAAACAATTTTGCCGTTTTTGATTAGCTCGATTCTAACCTCGTACAAATTGGGATTTTCGGGTGACCAAAGCTCGAGCGGCAAAGAGAAGCTTTCGCTTAGCTTCGCGCCGCATTGACCTTCGCGTAAAAGCACGCTTTCGCCCTTTTCGGGATAGCTCTTTTTAAGATAAATTTTATAATCGACGGTCTCGGCTAGCTCAGTATCCCATTCGACAGAAAAATCGACCTTGTCGCCCACGGCATGGGTTACGATTTTACTCTCGTCGGCTATAAATACGCCGCTCTCTATTAACTTAACGCCCTGACAGAACCAACCGTTATAATAATCGTCGTGCTTATGCCAAGGATATAAAACCTCGGGCGCGCGCGGAAATACAACGATTTCCAAGTCGTTTTCGCCTACCGAAACAAACTCCGTTATATCTACGGTAAAGGGCGAAAAACCGTCCGTGCGGTACACCGTTTTGCCGTTTACGTTGACGTATCCGCCCGGGTCGAGCGCGTCCACTCGCAAGCTGTATATTTTATTCTCGGTCACCGTAAACTTGCGCCTGAGTATCAGCTCTTTATCGCGGTTCTTTTCGGTTCCGATCGCAAAAGGCAAAGTAACGTCATTGATAAACCGCTCTTCTCTTAAACCCGCCGAACGCGGCACAAAAAAGTCCGCGACGGCGCCGTCGTCGGTACGGCAAAACTCGGGCGTAAATTCCCATCCGTCTACAGGCTGCATTCCGCCGCCTATAAAAAGCGTGTCCGCCTTAAGCCCGTTGGGATTATCAAACGTAAATTCTTTTCCGCCCGTCTCTATAACAAACTTATCCGCATCGAACCGCACCGTAACGGAAACCGTTTCGTCGAAAGGATAGGTGCATAACTTGTGCGAAATATAGTGATACGGCTTTTCCGTGCCGTCCTTATAGAAAAGCGAACCGTCGGGCGAAAACTGCAATTTCACTACCTCGCGGCAACCTTTACGCAACTCCACTACCCGTCCGGGCGTTACCGCAATGTTCCCCTCACGCAGCTCTCGGTTATATGCCCGCGTAATTTTAACGCCGAATTTTATCTCTCTTACGGGCGAACGAAATTCGAATTTGGCGCACGGCACGGGCCAGCGGTAATTCTCGTCAAACCTCACGGTGCCGTTCTCTACGCGCGCTCTGTCTGTGTACAAAAACAAGTTTTCGTAATCGGAACGGTATTCCCTCGTAAAAGCCGAATACACATCGCCGCGCGTAGCTTCGTCAAACAGCTTTTCGGCAGTCTTTTCGACGTCGGATTTTTCCGCCGCTTTTTCAAACAAAAAACCGCTGCCGTACTTTTGTTTGCCGAAGTCAACGTATTCCTTAAAATACTCCTTCAGCTCGTCGCCGGACAGCGGAGACCCTTCGCCGAAAAAGTTGCATTTCTCTTCCGAGAAATTTTTATCAAACCTGATCAGCTCGCTGTAATTGAATTTTTTCATATTGAATTCTCCATGTGTAATCGTATTGTGGTTTCACAATAATAATTATACACCCGACGGCAACATTTTTCAATATGCGGTTGTCGCTTATCTTTGCCTTATTTTGACATTCGGGTTATTTAATCCTTGATGTCGAACTTGCGCGGCGACGCAGGCGTAATCGAAAAATATTTTTTATATAAACGGTAAAAATACGACACGCTGTTAAATCCGATGGTGTTGCATATCTGTTCTATAGACATATCGGTGGACTGAATCAGCGTCTGAGCGTACAGTACCTTCTTTCGGTTGAAATAATCGCCCATCGAAACGCCGAAATACTTTTTAAACATTCGGCAGATATATCCCACGGAATACGGATACTCGGCGGTGATATCGGCTATCGAGCGGTGAAATTCCGTAGGCTTGGACAAATTACGCGAAAGCTTAATAAGCCACGCCGGAATATAATCGTCGTTGGAATTGTCCTCGGCTTGCAAAAATAAATTGAGTATTGCCGTTGCGATAGCGTTTATATACGGATTATTCGGCTCGTTCTTTTTCTTGAACAACAACGCCGACAGATTTTCAAGCTGCTGTATCTGTTCGTTGTTAAGAATAAGCATGCGCACCATTTTCATATTTAGAATATCGTAAAAATTCTCTTGATAATGTGCGCAGACTCTTTCGAAAAATTTGCGGTCTATGGAAATATATCGCCTGATAAAATCGTCCGAGGGCGAAGTAATAGCGTGACTGTCGTCGGGAAAAAGCAAAAACGCATTCCCCGCCGTTATCTTCGTCTCCTTGCCGTTAAGATAATGCGAGCAATGCCCGTTCAAAACGTAAAAGAACTCTATGTCGTTGTGCTTATGCAACAAAACCGTTTGATGAGTCGCCAGATGCGAAATAATCAGATCCTGTGAAAGCAGCGGCGTATTTACGGTTTGACATTCTTCCACCCCGTTTCTCCTTTTACCGTGACGGTACGATTATCTGCTTATATTATATATCAAAATCGGGCATAGACGCAATGCTTTTTATTGTTCTATTCTTGCCTTTTTTTGAACTTTTTATTTCGGCAACGACAAAACCCCGCAGCCTAAACAAGCTACGGGGTTACCGAGAATCGGATTCCGAGTAAAAGCTTTACGCCTTCAGTTCGGCGCCGTCATAGTAAAGCGCGTATGTTTCGGGAACGTCGTCGCCGAAATACAACTCAAGCTTTGTATCTCCGTCGGCGGGACGGAGCACGGGAACTGTTTTCTTGGTCGGGACGCTCTCTACCATGTAAGAGGTCGCCTTATAGTACTGCCAGATATCGCCCAATTTGGATTTCTGGTTTGAGCTCGACTTATCTCCGTCGCAGAACCCGAGAGCCGTAAGAGTGGTTTCGCCGCTTTTTAACGTAAACTTATCCAAAGACAGCGTCACGTTCGATTCCGTCGAAATCGTTACCGTAGGGCAAACGACTGTTTTGGTGTTAAGAACGTACGTTCCGCTTTCGCCGTAGGTCACGCTGCGCACAGTGTTCGTAATTTGATAACGCGAACGGGGCACAACCGAATTTTCGGTACTGCCGTAAACAAAACCCAGAAGAAACGCCTTCTTTTTCAGGTCGTATGTAGTATCGCGCTCTATTTCGTCGTTATCGGTGGTTTTTCTCTCGCTCATTCCCACGACCTGACCGCCGTTTTCACCGTTCGTGATAAAGTTAATGGACGCAGTACCGTGCAAAGCATTCTGTACCTTGCCCTTCTTAAACAGCAAGCTGTAACGACGCATACGTCTATTTCCGTTTGCCGAATTACTGTACGAAAACGTCACAGTGTTTTGGAAATCGCTTTCGCTTATTCCGAATTGCACCACGCTGCCGTCGGGCTGTTCGGGCACTATGGTTTCCAAGTTCAAATCCCTATAGGCGTTAGGATCGGAAAGCGTATAATAAATCCCGTCGGTATAGATATAGTCAGGACTTACGTCGTTTTTGCTGTTGTCCATCTGAAAGTGAGCCGGGGTCAGCTCGAACTCTTCTATACTATTAGCGTTGGAGTTGGCGTAGAAGAACACGTCTACCACGTCGTATTCGTTTGTCTCCACGACCTGTATATCCTGAACCCTGCTGCCCGTCAACGTTTCGTTGAGAGTGTATTCCTTGCTGCCTGTTTCCTTTACCGCAAACGGCAAGCTGCTACCCGCACCGCCGCCGTTGCCGCCGTCGTCCGAGTTGTCTTTTACGTCGTCGCATGCAACAAACGCGACACAGCACACCGCCAGCACAAGCGCAGCCAAAACCGCCAACCATTTCTTTTTCATACTTTTCTCCTTTAATACTTAAGATTATATTTATTATAAGGTATAACCCCCCCCCCGTCAAGTATATTGACCGTGTTTTTGAAAAAAACTTTCACGGTTTAACCCGCGGAATTTTTACGAGCTATCCGGCAACGAAAAAACGGCTCGGAAAAAACCGAACCGTTTCGTTTGAATCGGGAAAAAATTATCTCTTCGAGAACTGCGGAGCGCGACGCGCTTTTTTCAAGCCGTACTTCTTTCTCTCTTTCATTCTCGGGTCGCGGGTAAGATATCCCGCTTTCTTGATTTCACCCTTAAGATTAGCGTCGGCGAGCACGAGCGCGCGCGCGATGCCGTGACGGATTGCGCCGGCCTGACCGGAAAGTCCGCCGCCCTTAACGTTCACGAACACGTCGAACTTGTCGGCGGTGTTGGTAAGCGCAAGAGGCTGATTGACGATAAGCTTTAAGGTATCGAGACCGAAATAATCGTCGATACTGCGTTTGTTGATATTGACCGTACCTGTGCCGGGAACGAGACGAACGCGGGCGATTGCCTTTTTACGTCTGCCGGTGCCCCAGTACTGAAGTTTCTTTTTAGCGGAAGTTTTTACTGCCATGATTAGTTATACCTCTTAACTAGATTCAAAACCTCGGGCTGCTGAGCCTCGTGGTTGTGCTCCGCACCCTTGTAGATGCGAACTTTTTTAAGCATCTTTCTGCCTAAGCTGTTCTTGGGTAACATTCCCTTGATAGCAAGGTAGAGAGCCTCGTCGCTCTTCTCCGCCATGAGCTTTTTGTACTGAACCTGCTTAAGTCCGCCCATGTAACCGGTGTGACGGGATTTGTACTTGTCCTCGAGCTTGTTGCCGGTAAGTGCAATCTTGTCCGAATTGATAACGATAACAAAGTCTCCGCAATCGACGTGGGGAGTGAAGGTGGGCTTGTTCTTGCCGCGAAGGACAGCCGCAACCTGGCTCGCCAAACGTCCCATGGGCATGTCCGTCGCGTCGACGACATACCACTTGCGGGTGACTGTCTGTTCATTAGCCATAAAAGTTTTCACTGTGATTTCCTCAAAAATAAATAATATTTTTGCAAAGCGCGGTACCGTTTCACGCCGATAGCACGCAATGGCTGCAACCTAAACCGCGTCCGTCCTGCCGTCAAGGGGCTAATCTGTCGGGCAAAACAAATGACACCTTTTTTAAGATGCTCCAATATTTTACTATATTCGCGCGACTTATGTCAAGCGAATTTGTATATTTTTTGCGTTTTTTACACTAAAAAAGCCTTCCCTTTGTCGGAAAGGCTTTCGTTTTATACTTTACGCGTTTACCTTACGTTTACCGATGACAAGCACTCCCGCCGCAAACAGCAATACCGTGCCGCCGCCTATGAAGTACCAAGGGTTAAGCGGAGCTACCGTAGAGCAACCGGCGTTCGCTTCCTCGTTGAGAATCGTTACGGTAAAGTCAGCCGTCTTTTTGTCATAGGTGACGGTAACGGTAACTTCGCCCGCAGCCGAGCTGTCAAAGCCGCTTATCATGCTGTCTTTTACTTCGATAACCTCGGGATCGGGAACGTTGCCGTCCTCGTCGGCATAACCCGTAGCCTCTACGACAAGTCCCTTGATATCCAATTTTTCGCCGATCTTATACTCCGTCTTGTCGGGATTTTCTTTTATCTCGAGCTTCTCGGTCTTGGACGGAACGTCGGGCTCGGCGAGCTCGCCCACGAAAATGGATTCGATTTTGCCCTCTTCGCTATCTTCCTGGCTTTCAAGTCCTTCAACCTCGTAGAAGAACGAATAACCGGTAGCGTCGTCGGCTACGTTTGCGAAGTACACAAGGTATCCGCCCGCAACGTCCGCGCCGAAGGTTCCGCTCGTAATACCGGTCGCGACGGTCTTGGAAGTATAATCGGTGCCGGCTGCCAGGTTAACTCTGTAAAGATTGGTGTTTGCGGTATAGAACAAATCGTTGCCGCTGACGGTATCGACAGAAACGGTCGAACCGCTCGACAGGATATTTTGCTTGAGTACTCCGTCGACGTACAAGTCGATAGAAGCGCTGCTCGCAACCGCAAGCATGCTGCTAACGTTTGTAACGTTTTGTTTTCCGAACTCATAGCCCTGAACAAACGGGTAAACGGTTACGCTGTCGCCGCTCGGCACGTTGAACGATTTGTTTACGTCATCGACGTCCTTGTTCTTCGGATTGTTCTTGTATCCC
>CAZBTB010000071.1:0-7226 GCA_964494605.1 uncultured Lachnospiraceae bacterium | reverse complement strand
GATAATGCGTTTTACGTCTAAGCCTGCGATTCTGCCTGCGTCCTTGGTTGCCTGACGCTGAGCGTCCGTAAAGTATGCGGGGACGGTAATAACCGCTTCGGTTACCTTAGTGGCGAGATAGTTTTCGGCATCCGCCTTGAGCTTAGACAAAATCATTGCCGAAAGCTCTTGCGGCGAGTACTGTTTGTCGTCGATTTTAACCTTATGATCGGTACCCATTTCGCGTTTGATCGAAATTACGGTGCGGTCGGGGTTGGCAACGGCCTGGTGCTTTGCGACCTGACCTACCAATCTCTCTCCGTCTTTAGCAAAGCCGATAACCGACGGGGTTGTTCTTGCCCCCTCTGTGTTGGTGATAACGACGGGATCGCCGCCTTCAAGTACTGCAACGCACGAGTTTGTCGTTCCTAAATCTATTCCTATAATCTTTCCCATAATATTTTAACCTCCAAAAAGATTGATTACTTATTTACTATTACACGGGCGGGACGTATTACCCTGTCGCCCATAATGTAGCCCTTTTGAAAAACTTCTTTTACCGTATCGCGCTCTTCTTCGGACTGAGCCGGCGCTTGCATAATTGCCTCGTGAACTCTGGGGTCAAACTCTTTTCCCACCGCCTCGATTTCGGTAACGCCGTAATCGTTAAGCAGTTTTATCATATTGCTTTCGATCATCTTTACGCCCGAAGCGATGTTTTCGTCGGAAATCATTGTAAGCGCCTGACCGACGACGTCGAGTATGGGCACAAGCTTTTTTATAACGTCCGCAGTCGCGTCCTCGCGCGCCTTTCTGCCGTTGTCGAGCGTACGCTTACGGTAGTTATCGAACTCTGCCTGAAGTCTCTGCGCCATGTCCGTCATTTCATCGGCACGCGCTTTCTGAGCGTCGGCGTTCTTATTTGCTTCGTCAAGCTGCTTTAACAGCGTTTCCGTCGACAAAACCTCTACGACTTCTTCTTCGGTTTCGGCATCCGTTACGGTGATTCCTTCGGCTTTCTCTTTTTTCTCTGCATTGTTTGCTTTCATTTTTATTATCCTTAATTTATTCGTCTTTATTTCCGTCGTCGAGTTCGGGAAGCACGTTGAGCGTTTTACCGATATAATCGAGAACAGAAACAACCTTTGAATAGTCCATTCTTATCGGTCCGATTACGCCCGCGTTGCCTATCGTAACACCGTTTATCTGGTAGTTGGCGGTGACAATCGCGCACTCGGGCATTCCGTCGCCCATTTCGTTATCCTTACCTATCTTGATATTCAGGTTTACGTTTTCGGGCGCTTTAAGGATAGGAACGAGTTGTTCCTTCGCCTCGAGCATTTCGAGCATTGCGCGCGCTTTGGTTACGTTTGCGTATTCGGGCTGATCCAGTATCTTCGTACTGCCCTCGAGTACAACGTCTCCGATTCCGCCGTTTTCCACGTAGTCCTTGATTATCTTTATTATTGCCTTAAAGAGTTTTTCGTACTCTTTTTTGATCTCCTCTATAACCTGCTCGGGTTTTAGTATATCGCCTATCGTTCTGCCGCGGAACGCCGAGGTTATAAAGTTGCTCGCAATCATGAAGTAATCGTCGCTTAACGACGACGCTATCTCTACCGTAGCGTCTTTAAGTACGCCGAGGTTAGTGACTATTATTACCAGCGCCGAACTGTCAGTAAGCTTGACTATCTTTATATTATCCACTACCGCGCCCGTAATATCGGGAATGACCGCAACCGAAGTAAGATTAGTTATCTCCGAAATAACCTTGGCGGTGTTTTTGAGTATCGTGTCTATTTCGGTAATCTTGTGGTCGAAGTAGCTGTTGATAACTTTAAGTTCGCCGCGGCTGAGCTTTCTTTTGGGCATCAGCTTATCGACATACAGCCGATACGCTTCTGCCGTGGGCACGCGTCCCGCCGATGTATGAGGCTGCTCGAGGTATCCCATTTCCTCGAGAGCGGCAAGCTCGTTGCGAATAGTTGCGGAGCTTAGATCGGGCAAATAGTTCTCTTTAATTTCCGCACTCGAAATGGGCTCGCAGCTGACAATGTAGCTGTCAACCACGGCTTGAATTATCTTTTCTTTTCTGCCCGAGATTCCCATGCCCGCCTCCTTTGTTAAGATACCGCTAGCAGTCGAGTTCGCAGTTACTAGCACTCATAGCTTTTGATTGCTAATTTTATTATAACTCTATTATACGCTTTTGTCAAGAGTTTTATCGAAAATTTTTCCTTAAAATCAAATTAAAATCAATTAGCCGCGGCGCTACGGTAAGCGAGCGGCGTAAGCCCGAACCTGCGCTTGAAGTGGCGTATAAAAAGCGAAATATCTTCGTAGCCGACGGTAAACGCAATTTCCTGCACCGACATACTGCCGTAAGCAAGATATTTTGCCGCCTGCATGAGTCTCAGTTCTATCTTGTATTCGGTGGGCGACATTCCGAAATACTTTTTAAACAGCCGCCTAAACCACACCTGCGAAACACAGCACGCGCGCGATGCGTCCTCTATCGATACGTTTTGCTCGTAATGCTCGCGAATAAACCTTACGCCCTCGCTTATAACTCCGTAAATATTTCTTTCTCCCTCTTCGTCCAGCGCGGAACCAAGCTCGGAAAGCACTGAATAGACAACCGATTTAAGCTCGGCTGTTATCGGATTATGACGGGCGGAGACTTCCGCGGCGCGGTCGAAAAGCATTTTTATTTCCGCGCTTTGAGTAAACACAGCAATATCTTCGTCAAGTATTACTTCATCGCCGTCGAGAACGATATGAAAGTTTATTCCTACCGTATGGGCGTTTTTACGAGTATTCTTAAACGTTACGTTGTAAATACTGCCCGCCGCGGTATAAACCACCGATCCGTCGGGGGCATGAGTCTTTTTTCCGTCGGACGTGACGTAGTCCGCTTCGTAGCCGTCGAGCTGAAGCAATAAGCAGTGGCGCTTAGGCAGCGACGTACTCCAGCTTTTTACGTCCTCCCACTGCTGACGGAGCGCGTTAATTGCCTTAACAGAATAATCCGACTTATACAATTCAATCAATGACAGTTTTTTCATATACGATTATTTTAGCTTAAAAGGGCGATTTTGGCAAGTATTTGTTTCGAAAATTCATATTTTTGTGTTTATGCAGTCATTGCATTTAAAAGCCGAACATGTTAAACTGATTATGAGGAGTTAATATTATGGAAAACGAAAAACAAACCTCATGGGAAATAGTGTACTCGGACTATTCGGGCGCGGAACGCGAAGCGGTAAAACTTTTAAGCCTCGAAGCCGGCAGGTATCTTATCCGCAAAGAGGGCGTTTACACTCTGTACGTTCTTCCCTGCCGCAAGGAACACAAAGCGGTCAACTCGTTTATAATAGGCACGTTCGATAAAAACAAGCTTATCGGCAAGTATGTTAAAGACGAACAGATACCCGACGACGGGTTCTTGGTGCGCTCTTACAAAGAAGAAAACGGTTACGTTATAATAATAACAGCGCATGAGTCAAAGCGGCTGATTGACGGCGTGCTGAGCCTAATAAACGACGGACTACCCGCGCTTGCTTTTGTCAGCGGCGGACTGAGGATTAACGAAAAAGCTTTAGATAATCCAACCGCCGAAATACAGCTTTCGGGCGCGCCGAAAAGCGCCGTCAGGAGTATATTATGCTGGGGACATTCGATAAACGATTACCGCGAGCTTTTGGATAATATGTTCCGTCTAAAGCTGACGCGCGTGATTTTTTGGAACGATTACGCACCGCTCAACGCCTGCGAAATCGTTGACTATGCGCACCGCCGCGGAATCGAGGTTTATTGGGGTTATGCTTGGGGTTGGATCGACGGCTGCTCGAAAATAACCGAAATGAACGAAAAAATCATGTCCGAAATTCGTGATAACGCCGTAGCAACCTACGAAAGGGATTACGCTCACACGGGCGGCGACGGAATTTACTTCCAGTCGTTTACCGAGCGAGGCGACGATTACATAGGTCAAACGCTTATAGCAAAAGCGGTGACGGACTTAGTCAACAGCACATCTGAAGTTTTACTTTCACGCTACCCGAACCTGAAGATCGAATTCGGACTGCACGCCTCATCTGTCAGAAACCACCTTGACGAAATTGCCAAGGTCGACCGCCGCGTAGAGATACTTTGGGAGGACTGCGGCGCTTTTCCCTACGCCTACACCCCTTCTGCGCCCACCGAAAAGGAATGGAAAGAAACCTTGGATTTTACCGACAAGCTGCTTAAGCTAAGACCGGGCGCACCGACCGGACTTGCGTTCAAAGGATTTATGACGCTCGATTGGACGCGGTTTGTCAACCAAAGCGGACCGTTTATCATGGGCGAAAACGCTCGGACCGTTACCGAACACGACAGGCGGCTACGCGTCGCGGCATGGCGCACGCTCACCGCTCAATGGCTTAAAAACGGGAAATATGCGCTTGAGCTTGCACAAAAAGCAATAGCGACGGACAGCAACGTTCACCTTAACATGGCAGGCTGCATGGACGGCGGAATATGGATACCGGAGGCTATATGCGCGGATATTTTCTACGATCCGTGCGATGATTTCGATAAAATCGCAGAACGTACGCTTGCCCGTGCGGATATAACGGGCGACGCTCGGTAAGCTATGGGTTTTTTGCATTTAGCCGTTGCAAAGCTGACAGCCATAATTAAAATGGTGGCAATGAAGTGCTGCGGCGACAAGGGACACGGCCTAACAAACAGCATTGCAATAAATACTCTGCGCTCTTTTATATGCTTTGCAGTCAGTGCGGTAATACTCTTATTCAACCGATATGTTACGGGCGAATATTGGTGGATCTGGCTTTTATCGGGACTGAGTAACGCCGTAAATATGTTTACATGGATACTGTGCGCAACCGCGGTTTCACTCTCGCTGGTCGAAGTAGTGTCTATGATAGGATTGGTATTCATTCCGCTGGTGCTCGCGCCCTATCTTTATGCAGGTGAAACTGTGACAGCTTTACAGTGGTGCGGCTGCGGAGTGTTGCTCATATCGGTTATAGTTTTTTCGTTAGGCGATAAAGCAAAACGTCCGAAACCGACTACCTGGCTTTTACTTATCGTTTGCGCGCTGTCGCTCGTGGGCGCAAACGTTACCCAAAAGCTGTACGTTTACCACGTGGGCGGTGAGTATACGGCATATTTCAACGCTATGACGTTTGCCGTAGTTTTTGTTTGCTTTTCGGTGGGATCGGCGATTGTATTCGCTTTTAACCGACACAAGAAAGTTACGACAGAAAGGTTAACCCTATCCAAAAAAGTCTACTTTCTGATTGCGATCGCGGCAGTCACGATGTACGCCAGTCAATACTTTAACACGCTTGCGGCATTGCTTTTATCGTCGGCTGTACTCTATCCTCTGTCCTACGGCTCGGGATTTTTACTGACCGCCCTTACGGACACGGTGATTTTCAAGGAAAAACCAACGTTAAAGCGAATAACAGCAACGATACTTGCAATCGGCGGCGTTGTCATGACGGTAATATAGCAAAAAAGAGGCTTGAAAAACAAGTCTCTTTTTATAAACTGTTTTATTTTCAGTTTTGCGGTATGTAGTATTTTTTACCGTTCTCGACGATGATCTCGACTTCTTCGAAAGGATTATCGACAGAATAGCAAACTGCGCCGAGGTCTGCGGTTTGTTCCTTAATAAGCTCCGCGGTTTCACCGTCGATAGCGCGATAATTCCACTTATCGTTTATAAGGCGAATTGGCTTTTCGAAAAACGCAAGCGCGCCGGTATTTTTCCGTTTGCAGTCGTCGACGTATATCTTAAGCTTGTCGCAATGCTTTTTATGCCATTCGACCAACTGCGCATGTAAATCTTCGGTTTTGCGCGCGTGAACGTCGAACGAACCGAAGCAGTGTTCTTTGGTCTTTCGTCCCAAGTAAAGCGTAAAATCAAGCATATCGATCTGATAAAGCACCTGTACGAGAATATTTTCATACTGCCGCCATTTTTCCATCTCGCTCACCTTTTGAGCGTACTTATCGTAGTTTTTGCAGTTCTTTCCCAACAGCGATTCTATCTGAGACTCGGCACGGCTTAAAAGCGTTTGACATTCCTTGCGTAGGTCCTGAATATTGTCAAGCTCGCGCCCCCTTACCTCGTCGTTCACCATGCTCGAAATCTGAAATTTCGAAACGTTGTAAACCGATTCGATCAAAGACGCAACCTTGCTTTTGTAGTCGAGCTCTATCGATTCGAGCACCGATTCGATACTGTCGGTAAGTGCTGTGATCCGTGCGTCAACCTGCTTCATATAATACTGCCCGACAACCATGGATGCTACTCCCATGACCGACGCGCCTATGCTTGCAGCTTTCCCCACAGCGCTCATTCCGCCCGAAGTAACGGCAACGAGATTGGCGTGCTCAATGCCGTTTTTGCCTATCGACATTGCTCTCTTTGCGCCTGTAGCAGCCAAAGAATTGGCAAGCTTTCCGCCGCTTTTTAAGACAACCTTATAGACGTCTGACTGAGGTTTGTCGGCGGTTGCGGCAGTTGCCGCATGAACAATAGACGAGCCGACGGCGGGAAGCATTGAATCGATGCGCGCCAAAACAGACGAATCGGTTATTTCCACCAATTTGTTTTTATCCGCGTCGGCGACGGCAGGCAGAGTTTCCACAGTCACAAGCATTTCGCCCTCCGGCTCCAAAATTGCGCGTTCGACTACTTCCGCTCTCTCCGCTAACGCGACGGCACGTTTATCCTTTTTATTCTTCTTTTTGAAAAAACCGAATAATCCCATTGTTCTTCTCTAAAGTATACTCCTTTAACCCGGAGTTTGTTATAGTTTTTAATTACCAATCTTCTCTGTGACTGATTTTAATATCGTCGTAATATTCGAAATACTTGCGCTTAAAAGCCTCTTGCTCGCGAAGTTCTTTAAGTTTTTTCGCCTTTTCCTTTTCGGCTTTTTCGCGTTCTTCCTTAGTTAATTCTTTTGAATCTAAGTTCATATAAGCTCCGTAATTACGGAATTGAGCAAGTACTGCCCTTTGTCCGTAACCTTGATTATACCTTTATCGATTTCGACCGCGCCCGCTTTTATCAGCTTATCGAGCGCCTTTCTTTTTTCGGCAATTACGTCACCGCCGAAAAGTGCATTGTACTCGCTTGCATTCAGTCCTTCCGTAAGGCGAAGTCTAAGCATTATAAACTCTTCCTTTTCGTCCTGCGGAGTAAGCTTCGTTTCGGCCGCCTTAAC
>CAZBTB010000070.1:0-7314 GCA_964494605.1 uncultured Lachnospiraceae bacterium | reverse complement strand
TTAAGCGCGTTTATGAGCGCGGCGGTCATAACTATCGCCGTACCGTGCTGATCGTCGTGAAATACGGGAATATCGAGGTCTGCCTTAAGCCGCGTTTCCACCTCGAAACAGCGGGGCGCGGAAATATCCTCGAGATTGATTCCGCCGAAAGAACCCGAAATAAGCTCGATAGTCTTTACTATCTCGTCCGGATCTTTTGTTTTCAGGCAGATAGGAAACGCGTCCACTCCGCCGTAAGCTTTAAAAAGCGCGCACTTTCCTTCCATTACGGGCATACCCGCCTCGGGACCGATATCCCCTAAGCCCAATATAGCCGTGCCGTCGGTTATTACCGCAACGGTATTCCAACGGCGCGTAAGCTCGAAACTGAGCTCGGGATTTTTTTGTATAGCCAGACACGGCTCGGCAACTCCCGGGGTATATGCAAGCGACAGCGCCTCGCGGCTGTCTACGGGAACGCGGCAAACAGTTTCTATCTTGCCCTTCCATTCCCCGTGCTTTTTCAACGATTCTTCTCTGTAGTTCATTTGTGTACTCCTTAATCGGATATTTAAGTTGTTTAATTTAGTGTAAATCCTATCGGAGAATTTGTCAATTATTTGACCGCGGAATGCTCATTAAATTTTCCAAATAACCGAACTGCTTCATTAAAGTCAGCGCCGTGATTTTCTCGCGCATTTCGGGCGCAAGATACAGCGCGGTCATAAGCTCGCGCCGACTTAAGTATCCCTCGAAAGAATAACCTTTGTCGGCGTAAATCCTCTTAAACAGCTTGCCCGCAAACCCGAGCGTCTTTTCGTACACGCGGCACTTTTCCATAAGCTCCGCGCGGTATTCCTTTATTATATGCAACCGTTTGAGCGATTCGGTCAGCGTTCCCAAACCGCTCAGCTTACCCGCGCCCTTGAGCGGACCGATTCCGAGCGCGGTACTCATCAGATCCAGCCGAACGTTGTTATCGGGGACCGCAACGGGTAAAACGCTAACTTCCGCCAGAAACACCGTATAAGCGCGCATTACCGGAACAGCTGCGGTCATAAGGTTTTCTCCCCACGATTTAGCGGGCTTACCCGATTTGCGCTTTAACAAAGCGAGTGCGTGCGCAACCTGCGTATCGCCGCCCGAAAACAGCCGAGAGTTGCCGCACCTTGCCGCCGCAACCGACAGGGCTATCGCGTGACGTGCAACGGTAAGCGTGTCCGCTCCCTGCTTGTCCGTGAAAAAAAGCAATGATTTTATCACTGCGAGCGCATCGGAGCAAACCGAATGGTCCGTCTTTTCACCGCCCGTAAGTCCCGAAAGCTCGTAATCGAAGATTGCGACAAGACGCGAGCAAACCTCGCCGAAGCCTGCCGCGACGCGCGTTTCGCTCTCTTCCATATGCCCGTCAAGCAACGTAAGCACGGGCGGTTCGGTCTTATATACTTCCGAATAGTTTTCCTCTTCGAGCATGGACGATGGCAGCTGTACCGTAGAAATATCCGGAGTCAGCGCAACGAAAACGAGCGGTCGGTTGAATCTCGTCGCAACGTATTTTGCCACCGCCGCCGCTTTGCCGTCGCCCGCGCACACCACCGCCCTCGCGTCCTCGGGAAGCGCCACCGACCGCGCAAAAGCCCGCGTGTACTCATGCACGCTCACCGTTTCGACCCGATAGCTTTTAAAAAGCGCTCTTTCCACACGCTCGGCTTTGGCCAAACCGACATCGGTCAGAAACAGCACTTTACTTCCGCACGCAACAACGCCTTGCATGCGTTTGCATATCTCGTCGATAGTACACACGAACACGCTCTTGCTTTGAGCTATTATTCTGTCGCAAATATTTTCAGTCATAGTGAATATGATTTTATCATATCCGCGGCAAAGAAAAACCCCGAAAAACCGTTTGTTTTCGGGGTTCTTGTCGAAACGTCAAATATCTATTCTGATTTCTCCCGGCACAGTCAGATATGTAAACCCTATCCTTTTAAGCTCGGCAATTACCAAAGCGCGTCTATCTGCAATACGCTCGGTTTTGTGCGCGTCCGACCCGAACGATACCCTTCTGCCGCCCAGCTCATAATAACGCGCCAGAATATCCGCCCCGGGCAGGAACTCGCCCACTCGGGACGTAACGGACGTATTGACCTCGAGAATCTTTCCCTTGTCGATAATGATTTTAAGAATCTCGTCCAAAATTTCGGCAAACTCGGAGTAGTAAAGCTTGGGATCCGAGTACGGCGCTTTCCTCGATACGTAACCCAAATGCCCCACTATATCGTAACGGTACGGAACAAGCAAGCTGTCGCGCACACAGTTAAGATATTTTAAGTAAGCGGTTTTCTTATCTCTGCCTGCAAAATAAGGCGCAAAGTAACAGTCCTCGCCGTACACCAAATGCACACTGTTTATGACGTAGTCGGGATTGTAATCGGAAATAAGCTTTTCGTATTTCTCGGTTGTTTCCTTATCCGACGAAAAACCGCACTCACAACCAACCAGAACGTTTAAACCTTTTTTTCCGTACTCCGCCTGAAGCTTCCGCGCGGCGGGAAAATACTCGTCGGGCTTTAAGGGTGCAATCTCCATCCCCGCAGCGTCGAAATCGAAATCCGCGTGCTCTGCAACACCGTAATACTTAAGCCCCGACTGAAAAGCCTTCTCGAGCATATCCTTCAATTCACTGTCGCCGTCGGCGGAAAACCGCGAGTGTGTATGTAAATCGGTCAAAATATCCATGTCTACTCCGCGTCGGTATTTTCGTTCTCGTTAGCCTTTTTCTTTTTATCCTTTTCCTTTTTGTCCTGCTTTTCGTTCTGCGCCGCCGCGGACATCAGCTTCGCCGTCTCCTCTCTGATTGCGTCTAACTGAATCTTGATCAACTTCTGCGCGTACAGCTTTGTGGTAAGCGCAAGCATGGAAAGTGCAAGCGGGTCGTTGGTGTCGGAAATATCCAAGTCACTGAAAATGCGCTCCTGCAAATCGCAGAAATTATCGTACTTTTCCACAAACTCCCCTTCTTCCCAACCGAGCAACAGGGTTATTTCGCTCATGGTAAGTACCTGCTTCAAAAGACAAATCATTATAAGGTAGGCTAAGTGCTTCGGTTCATACTTCTTTTTTATGGGCGGCGGAATAATTCCGAGTTTAACGTAATTGTTTACCATGGACGACGTAATAATAGGTTTGTCGTCGTCGCGGTCGAGAACCTTAAAGTACTTGTCTACGATACTTACAACCTGATCCATGTACAGTCCGACGTCGGGAAGCTCGTGAAAACGCGGCAAACGGAATGTACCGATTTCGTCGCGGAATATTTCGAAATCCTTTAAAATATCAAATTCGGTAAATTTCGGTATTATTTCGTCCATGACAGCCGCCTCCCCGCGCCTTTTTTGTCGTTTTTGCGAATAAAAATTATATTATAGGTAATATTCTAACACAAAATCCAAAAAATTACAACTAATTGTTAAAAATTCTTGACTTATTATCATAAATGCTTTATACTGGTTTTCGATACTAGATTAAGCGGGAGTAAAAATTATGAGTTTTGTTATCGTAACCGACTCGTCGGCAAACCTTACAGACGAAATAATCGAAAAATACGATCTTGAAATTTTGCCGCTCAGCTACCTTGTCGACGGCAAAGAACATGTCAGTTACATCAAAGGCGAAAGAACGGATCTCGAGGGCTTTTACAAAAACATGCGCGACGGTGCAGTGGTTACAACCAGTTGCGTCAATACCGAAACCGCAAAGGAATTTTTCGAGCCGTACCTAAAAGAGGGTAACGACGTTTTGTATATCGGCTTTTCGTCGGCGCTGTCGGCAACCTACGCTAACGCCGAATGTGCGGCGGCGGAGCTCAGAAAGACTTACCCCGACCGCAAGTTCTACACGGTGGACTCGCTTGCCGCGTCCATGGGTCAGGGGCTTCTCGTCACCTATGCTCTTATGGAAAAGGAAAAAGGCAAAACCATCGAAGAGGTCCGCGACTTTACCGAAAACCTTAAGCTTCGCGTGTGCCACCAATTCACCGTCGACGACCTGATGTTCTTAAAGCGCGGCGGCAGAGTGAGCGGCGGCGCGGCAGTCATCGGCACGATCTTAAAAATCAAACCCATCCTGCACGTCGACAACAAAGGCAGACTTATCCCAAAAGGCAAAGTAATCGGCAGAAAAGCTTCGATCAAAGCGTTGTTTAACAAGTATGTCGAAAAAGCCTACGACAAGGAAAACCAAATCGTATACATTTCGCACGGCGACTGCATTAACGATGCCGAGTACCTTGCCGATATGATCAAGGCGCAAAATCCCTGCAAAGAAATCGTAATCAATTATATAGACCAGGTAATCGGCGCACATTCCGGTCCCGGCACCCTCGCCCTCTTCTTCTTGGGTCAGGAACGCGAGGCTTAAATATAGTCGGTAAGCCGTAAGAACAAAAAAACAAACAGTCCCGGTTTGTCTCCCATCTTACGGTTTATATACAAAACCCTTTCCTCATCGATAACAGGAAAGGGTTTATTTTTATAAAGTGGAGATTCCTCGTCACTACGCTATCGCTCCGTTCACTCGGAATGACAAAATACTAAAAACGGTGTAGACAAATACTAAACCTTCCTCTCAACCCGCACAGTCCATGTATTATAATGTCATTCCGAGCGAGCAATGAGCATTATGCGAAATCGCGACGAGGAATCTCCACCTATTAAATTACAAACTTCTCACCCACACAAGCATATCGCTTTCGCCGCGGTTGGCAAAGGCAAAATAGGGAATGAACTTAAGCTTTTTGGGAGTTTTGCACATTTTCTCGGCGTCGAAGTACAAGGACTTTTGCTCGCTGTCGATAAATCCGTCAAGCTCTATCGAATACAGTCCGTGGAAATCTTTATACACTTTCGCCTGTTTTACTGCGTCGGGCGCAACCGAAATGCGGTTTAGCCTATTTCCGTTATCAGCACCCTCGAGGCAATACACGAGCGGACCGTAAGTCAGCGTGATACGACCGACGTTTGCTTTGACTTTGGGATTTGCCGCAATAAACTTGGGCGCGATATGAAAGTCGAGCTTTATTTCAAAAGTCTTATCCACGATAAACTCGGCATAACCGTCCTTTACCTTAGGCACGACTGCTTTACCGTTCAGCACGGCGGAAAAATCGGTACACCATTCGGGAACGCGCACCGCCAGGAGCTTTCCCGTAAAGTCCTCGGAGCTTAACGACGCTTTGCCGCTTAAAACATAGTCCTCGTCGATCGACACCGTTCCGAAAGGGGTTTTTATATCGGCCGAAACATATTGCTCTACCGTAACGGTCTCGCCGTCGACATAAACAAACCCGTTTCCGAGGCTCGCGATTATGCGGTTAATATTGGGCGGACAGCACGAGCAGCTGAAAACCTCCAATCTCTCGGTTATGGGCAAATGCTCGCGCCAACGCTTAATTACGGCAACCTGTCTGTCTTTATCCTCGAGCGCAATCTCAAGCGGATTTTCGTAAAAGAACGATTTCCCTTTTAAGTCCGTGGAGCTTAAAAGTGTGTTATACATGACCCGCTCCACCGCATGACCGAACTTTACGTCGCGCTTCAGCTTACGCATACGCTCGGCGAACAACATCATACCTATCGCGGCGCAGCTCTCGCTGTACGCCGTGGCATTGGGCAGATCGTAACCTACCGTAAAGCTTTCGCTTGCGTTCGTCGAACCGAAACCGCCCGTAACGTACATCTTACGCTCGACAATATCGTCGAAAACGGCGTTTACGGCGGAAAACAGCTTTTCGTCGTCTGTCTCGGCGGCAAGGTCGGCTATTCCCGAGTATAAATAAAATGCTCGTACCGAATGTCCGTTTGCCTCCCTTAAACCGTAAACGTCGGCATCGTCCTGCTTGGTAAACTCGGTATCGTTTTGTTCGAGCAAATCTTTACCCGTGCCGCGGTTTTTCAAGAAGAACTCGGACATCTCGAGATATTTTTTGTTGCCCGTGTGGCGGTACAGCTTAATAAGCGCAAGCTCGATTTCCTCATGCCCGGGCGTTGTGAAAGCCGCCGTTTTGTCGGTGATAAACGCGCGCTCGATACAATCGCAATATTTTTCCATCATGCGCAACAGCTTATCCTTGCCCGTGGCTTTGTGATAAGCAACAGCCGCCTCTATCAAGTGCCCCGCACAATAAAGCTCGTGGTCGCTACGGCGCGTAAAAACCGCGTCGGGCTCTATCTGAAGAAAATAAGAATTAAGATATCCGTCGGCGCGTTGGTTTTTTTCCATGCAGTCGATCAGCTCGTCGATAAAGCTTTCGTAGCTTTTGCCGTAATCGGGGTTGCGCTCGATAAGGTACGCGACCGCCTCGATCCACTTGGCAACGTCCGAATCGTAATAAATATGTACGTCCTTGCCCGTTTCGGCGTGATTGAATCTCAGCGCGTCGAAACGCCCGGTATCTTCGAAGCGCTGTTTTACGCTCTCTATCGAAACGTCCTTGTTAAGCTCGTAACGCTTGAGCCAAAATCCGTCCTTAAGCTTGACGTCGTCGAAATTGACCGATTTTGCGATTTTCATTATTTTTCGCTCCTTTTTGTTGACTTTATGCTTAAATTATAATATATTAAAAAGCGGAATACAATGATAAAATCCTTTATTAGGTGAAAAAATCCGACATGATAAAGCTAAACGACATAGATATTTACTTTTCCAACATGGGTTTGTTCGACACCGAAGCCGATTGGACGCACCCCACCGTCACGGTGGACAGCTACGAACTGATTTACGTGACCGAAGGCGAAGTATTTATCCGCGAGGGAAACGACCGATACGAATTGAAACGCGGCGAAATGCTCACTCTATCGCCCAATACAGAACACGGCGGCACGGCGACGAGTCACGGGCATACGGCGTTTTATTGGCTGCACTTCTACTCCGACGCTTTCAATAAACTCGACTTTCCCAAGCATTTTACTCCGCCTGCGCCCGACACCGAAAGAATCTTAAAAGAAATCATGCACCTACAGGCAAATAACCCGTTGCTTGCCGAGCTCGAGCTGTGCAGGTTACTGCTCTTTTCGCACACCGAGCACGACTACCGTAATAAACTCGCCTACGAGCTTGACGAGTACATGCGCATAAACGCCCGCTTTAACCCCACCGTCGGTTCGTTGTCAAAGCGGTTCGGCTACAGTCCCGACTATCTTTCGCGCGTCTACAAATCCGAATTCGGCTGCGACCTCAAAACCGGCATAGTAAAACACCGACTGACGCTTATAGAGTCACTGCTCGTCAACACCGATTACACTATAAAAGAAATCGCCGCGGAATGTGCATTCGACG
>CAZBTB010000069.1:0-7368 GCA_964494605.1 uncultured Lachnospiraceae bacterium | reverse complement strand
ACGCAAGCGCCCGTCGTTAAGGATTACCGTATCCGTTTCGAGCCGTACACCGAAAATAAGGAAACCAAGTACCGTATTTATATGGACGTCGACGTTTACGACAACCAATACGCCGCGGTGCTTCTTCCCTGCTACGTAAGAAACGGATATCTTACGCTCTTCACGCAGAACCCCGTTCCCATTTACTCTCAAAAGGGCGGCACGACAACCGTGTCATTCGACTTTACCGATTACTACGACTACGCGCTCGGCAACGATATATACTTGGCGGTAGAGGATTTTGCCATGAATCAGTCGATATTCAAAGTCGACTGCTCGAGCGCCATCGAATATCCCGATAAGATTATCGTCGCAACCGACGACAAGCTCACGTTTGAAAGCACCGAAGGCACGGGCGTCAATGCCTTTGACAAATATTACCTCGAAATTCAACCCAACGAGGTTTATAAGCTCAAGATGACTTCGGAGCCCGACGGCACCGCACCCACCAAGCTTGACGTAAGAAGCAGTAAAACCAGAATAGTTCAGGTCAAGGAAAACGAGATCTTCGGCGTTGCGGGCGGCGAATCTACCGTTACGATCAATGCGGGCGGGAAAAAGAAGGTTCAGATCGACGTCGTCGTCAAAGGCAAAGCTAAGTCGGCGCCCTTACCCAATAAGGTCGCAATCGAAGCCGCGACGGATTCTACCGGCAAGCTCGTGTCGTTTAACAGCGCGGCTATCCCCGTTATCGAGCTTAATCCCAACGAAATCATCAGGCTTAAGCCGTCGTTAGACCCTTGGTACGTAACGCAACCGAAAATCGGCGATTTCGAGTTTTCGTCCAACAACGAAAACGTCGTCAAGGTTTCGGCAGACGGTACGGTCACGGGCGTAGGCAAAGGCGAAGCGTTCGTTTACGTCACCCCCACCGCTTATCCGAGACTGCGTAAGTCGATAAGAGTGTACGTCAACGAAGAGTTCGATATTCAGAGCTTCAGTCTCAAACATTACTACGGCGGTCCCAACGTCGTGTTCCCCGAGGATACCAACGTTATTTATATCGACGAGGACGCATTCAAGAACAACAAGATTATCGAGACGGTAATTATCCCCGGTGAAGTCACCGCTATCCCCGACAACGCTTTTGCGGGCTGCACTAACTTAAGAGAGATTACGATTCCTTCTAAGTGCGTCACCATCGGAAAGGACGCGTTCAGCGGCTGCAAGAGCCTCGAAAAGATTATTCTTCTCAAGTACGAGGATAAAGTAGACAGCAAAGAAAGCGACGGTACGATAACCGTAGGCTTACGCGCCTTCAGAGGCTGCTCGAGCTTAAACGAAATCGTACACGCAAAACGTATAACAACCGCGCATACCGGCGCTTTCGAAAACTGCACGAGCCTTGAGAGCATAGACCTCAGCGGCTTGCGCGTTGCGGGCAGCAACGTATTCAAGGGCTGTACAAAGCTTAAAACGGTTATCACCGACAAGAATACATATATCGGTACGAGCATGTTCGAAAACTGCACGAGCCTAGTTGCTTTCGAGATCAAGGGCAGCCGTATCAACGACAGCGCGTTCAAGGGCTGCACGAGCTTAAGTAACGTTACGTTCGGAACTGACAGCGAGCTTTACTACCTCGGCGATAACGCTTTCGAGGGTACTGCCGTTGCGTCGATAAAGCTCCCCCGTACTGCACAAGGCAGTTACTGCACGTTGGGTGCAAATGCGTTTAAGGACTGCACGAAGCTTACTACCGTTACGTTGTCGGCAGGTACGCGTATCGATAAGAGCAAAACGTCGCCTTTCGGCGGCTGCACGAGTTTTACTGCGTTCGCACTCGACGGCGACAGCGAAACTTACTCTGTAAATGACGGTTTGCTGTTAAGCAAAGACGGCAGTACGCTCGAGTTCGTTCCCGTGGGCAAAGCTACGGTTTCGCTTCCCTCGGGCGTTACGAAAATAGCCGACGGCGCGTTTAACGGCACGACGCTGAGCGATATTGACCTCGGTAGCGTCATCGAAATCGGTAAGTACGCATTTGCGGGCACAAAACTGACGGAGGTCACTATTCCCGCAGGAATAACGACAATTCCCGACGGTGCGTTCTACGGTTGCGACGAGCTTACTTCGGTAACTTTCAAAGGTACCGTAACCGAGATCGGCAACTACGCATTCGGTGGCACGACCGAGCTTACTTCGATAACGACCGAGCTTTCCGACATAAATTTAATCGGCGTTGAGAAAATAGGCGCAAGCGCGTTCGTAAACAGCGGACTGAGCGGTGCACTCGACGTAAACAGTATCACTTCGGTCGGGGCAAGCGCGTTTGCGGGCACAAAGCTTGCTTCGGTGAATCTGCCTGCACTGGAATCCGTAGGGGCATACGCTTTCGGCGGAATCACCACGCTTACCGACGCAACGCTGGGCGGCGTCACCTATATGGGCGGCACGGCGCGCGTGAGCGGCAACGTTGTGTACAACGCAACGGGCGTGTTCTTCGGTTGCTCGGCGCTCGAGAGCGTCACGTTCGGCGAGGGCACGACAGAAGTGGGAGCGGCTGCATTCGCCGGCTTAAAGACGCTTACCGCCGTAACGTTCAACAACGGTAATATAAAGATAGGCGACGCGGCATTCTTCGGCTGCACGAGCCTTGTAAATATCGACTTAGGCAAGGCTACCGAGGTCGGACAGCTGTCCTTCTACGGCAACACCGCGCTTGTCAACCCGAACTTAACCAAGCTTAAGAAGATAGGCTTCGGCGCGTTCGGCGGTTGCTCGAAGATCGTTTCGGTAACCTTAGGCACCGAGCTTAGCGAGGATGAAACCACCGAGATCGCGGCTAACGCTTTTGCCGACAGCGCGCTTACTTCGGTTACGTTCGGTAACGTTAGCAAGATAGGCGACTATGCGTTCAGCGGAACCAAGCTCGTCAACGTCACTATTCCCGCAAGCTTAAACGAGCTTACGTTCGACGACGTATGGCAGGAGTACAACAACGGCGGACATTTAGTCGATGTAACGGGCAAAAAGACCAACCGCTTAGGAGTAGGCGTATTCAGCGGAATCGAGACGCTCAAAGGCTTCGAAGTGGCAGACGGCAACGAAGTGTTCTTCACAGACGAAGTCGGCGCGCTTTACTCGATAGCTGCCGACGGTTATACGCTCGAGCAGTTCCCCACCGTCAAATCGCTCGCTACTTATACTGTTAAAGAAGGCACGGTAAGAATTGCCGACTACGCTTTCGAGCAGGCTCGGGGCATCGACACCGTAGTATTCCCCTATACGCTTAAGTCGGTAGGTAACGCGGCGTTCTTCGGTTGCTCGGCTTATAACTACGTGTTCGAGGCGGTCGAAGCGCCCGTACTCGAAGCGGCATACGTAGATCCCTCTATCGTAGGATCAACCCTCAGGTACGCTTTCAGCGATGAAAACAACCCCGTAACAGTTCCGCATACAAGCAGCGTTTACTACGCTAACTTCTACGACTATGTTGCGTATATCGTCGATGCGAAATATCTTGCTTACAAGTTCGGTTACTATACCGCACCCGACTTCAAGCTTACGATGACCCACCCCGTAAACGGCACGGGTTACGATTCGACAATCTGGAAGGCGTTCTTCTCCACCGAAAAGACGAGCGACTATGCGGCAGACCGCACGACGCGCGCCGCAATCGCAGGTATCGACGGCATAAAGGACCTGAGCGTTGACTCGATCATGAGCGGCAGCGGCTCGAATCAGGAAAAGCTCGCGGCAATCAAAGCCATGAGCACGGACAGCGTTGCACCCGTAAGAGCACGGTTCAACCTTGTCCAAGACCCCGCGCAGATTGCGCTCGTTACCAATGCCGACAAGCTGCTTAATCTCGAAAAAGCGATCCGCGACGCAAGAGGAACGCTGGGCGACCCCGTAGCGCTTACCGAGCTTACGCTCACTTCGTACCCGACTAAAGTCAGATACGTCGACGGCGAAACGTTCGACCCGACGGGTATGGTTATTACGGCTGTCTACGCCGATACCTCGCGCCTGACCGTCACCGATTATACGGTTGACGTCAGCGTGATTACGCTCGATACCGAAAAAGTCGTGGTAAGCTACGGCGGAAAGACCATTGATTTGTACCTCAACGTAGAGGCAAAGCCCGAGGGCGGCGACAATCCCAATCCGGGATCGGACGGCGGCTGCGGTTGCTCCGGCACAAATGCAAGCGCGATGATTGGTCTCATGACGCTTATCGCTGCGGCAATGAGCTTGCTGATTTTGAAAAAGCACTAGAAAGCGCCGTAAAAACCTTAAAGTTGTTGACAAACAGGGCATAAGCGTATTATAATGGTAAGTGACCCCGAATAATTATAAATTTCGGCGTATAATTATCAAAAGAAAAAATCGATTGAAACTTCTCTTTTCGGAAGGTAAAAAATTTGAAAAAGACCCCAATAAAATTAATAGCCGCGGTCGTGGCGGTAATCGGGTTTGCGCTTCTTGCAATGGCGTGCAGCCCAAGCGAGTCGGAAAAAATGTACGACTATCTCGTCACGTTCAATTACAACGTGGGCGAGATCGAAGCCAACTGTCCCGATCAGTTCGTGGGCGTAAAGGAAGGTTCTCTTTTAAAAGTAAAACCCGGCTATAACAAAGACATAAACGACCAGCCCGTTGCGGGTTATTACCTCGAGGGTTGGTATCTGCCTAAGCTCGACGAAAACAACGAGCCGATAGTGGGAGAGGACAAGCAAGTAGTACTCGACAGAAAGTGGGACTTCGAAACCGAAACGGTCACTAACGACATGACTTTATATGCAAAGCTCGTTGCCAATCCACGGCTTATTATCGAAGGCGGTGACAACAAGGTTATTTTCGACGGCAATCCGGGAGCTACAGAGGTAAGATACAACAACTCGAGACTGCGTCCGACGAAAAAGGGTTGGACCTTTACCGGCTACTATGAGGACGCAAATTACGAGACCAAGTTCGATATTTCGCAAAACTACGTGTACGGTACGACCGACAAGACGATTTACGCAAAGTTTATCGAAGGCGATTGGGCAGGTAAGTTCGTTAACAACGAATGGAAGTTTGTAGAGACCGCTGCCGAGTTTATTACCGCACTTAACGGAAAAAAGAGCATTAAGCTCGAAAACGACATTGACTTTACCGGCAAGGCTTGGGCGACGACGTCGGAGTACGGCGGCGAAATAGACGGAAACGGAAAGACTTTGACGGGTATCGATATTACCGTACAATGGACGAGAACGAGCGGAACCGTAAACTTGTCGTTACTCGGAAAGCTCACGAAAACCGCTTACATACACGACCTTACGGTTGAGGACGCGAAAATGACGTTTACAATGTTGGGATTGCCCAACTCGAGACTTAACGTCGCACTGTTCGTTAACGACGTCGAAGAGGGCGCGAGAATTACGGGAGTTACCGTTTCGGGCTCGCTCGATATAGACGTCAATATCGACAGTTATGCGGAAATCAAGGCTTACGGCGGATTCGCAAACGAGATAAACGGCACGGTGGAAAACTGCGAATACGGCAGTATCAACGTCACCGTTCCCGATTTTACCGTAACAGATTAACCAAGTTGTAATATAGATTAGGCGGTCCCGTTTAAGGGAAAGGAGAAACTGATAAAAATGAAAAGATGCAATAAGTTTTTTCGAGGTTTGCTTGTAGGTCTGCTGATTGCCGTCTTGTGCATTCCCGCAGTGGCTTGCTCGCCCAAAGGTGAGCAAAAGTATAATCCCGAAGAGCGTCCTATTTCCATGGCGCTCGGTACGCCCGACGGCGTTTTCAACCCGTTCTTCTCGACGTCTGCTATCGACGGTCAGGTCGTAACCCTTACCCAGGTCGGTATGCTCAATTCCGACAAGGACGGCAAGATCACTTACGGCGACAACGAGCCTACGGTCGTTAAGGACATGACGCAGACCGAAAACGGTTCGGGCAACAACAAAACCACCACCTACGAGCTGTTGATTAAAAACGGCATTAAATTCTCGGACGGTACGCCGCTTACCATTAAGGACGTATTGTTCAACCTTTACGTTTATCTCGATCCAGTGTATACCGGTTCGTCGACTATCTACTCGACCAAAATCGTAGGACTCGATAAATACCGCTTTAACGAGGACCGCGACGAGTTCTCATCCGATTACACCGAACAGCTCGAGTCCGAGTACCATGCCGCCGCTATCGATAGACGCGACGACCTGATCAAGGCAATGAGGTACGTCAGCAACAGTTATACCAAAAGCGACAAACCCGCGAGCCTCGACGATTTGGCTCATAGAACGAATAACAGCGTCACCAAGACGGGTCAGGCTGTTTTGGATCAGGCGAAAGAGGACATGAAGTATCTTTCCCAAGAGTTTTTAAAAGAGCTTGAAAGCGACTGGAACGGTATCGTTTTAGAGTCGTATAAGGAAATGAACAACCCGACGAAATGGATGATTTTCCTTCACAACGACGGAATGATCAGAGAGGGACTTTTGCAGAAAAACGTTGACAACACGTTTGTCGAAATCGACGGCAACCGCCAGTTCCTCAATCAGACCGAACAGTCTATCGTCGATTACAAAAATCAAATGACCGCTTGGTATCAGGAAAAAGGAGAGCCTCTTAACGACGACGGCAAAGCTTGGGCGGTAAATTACGTCTACCGTTCGTACTTCCCCGAATTCCTTAACGGAAAGCCCGACGGCATAGACGTCGAATACGATTTGAGCACGCTCAATATCGACAGTCTCGAAATGCTTCTCGGCGCATGGGCATCGGGCGAGACCGTTTATCAGCAGTTCTTCAACGAGGCGCGTTCCGAAGCGATTCTGAACAATGCAAACGGTATCAAGAGCATCGAGGGTATCACCACCCAAAAGGTTACGTCGTTTAACGGCAAGGGTCTTGACGGCGAGCACGACGTGCTTCAGATAACGATCGAAGACGTCGACCCCAAGGCTATCTGGAACTTCGCATTTACCGTCGCTCCCATGCACTATTACTCCAATAGCGAATACGTCAACAAGTTCTATTGGGATCCTGCCGACCCCGAAAACGACAAGACCTGTTTCGGTTTCCCCAAGGGCGACATCAAGTTCTTCGACAACGTAATCAACGGTTCCAACAAGGTTAAGCTCCCCATGGGCGCGGGTATGTACAAGGCTTTCTCGGGTTCTGTGGGCACAGCCGTTACGGGCGACAATTTCCAGTCGAGCGGCATGATCAACTACGAGCGCAACGAGTATTTCACGACGCTGGGCAGCGGTATCAACAATACCAAGATCAAATACTTCCGTTATAAGGTCGTCGAGTCCGATCAGATCATCAACTCGCTCTTAAACGGCGATATCGATTACGGCGAGCCTAACGCTACTACCG
>CAZBTB010000068.1:0-7383 GCA_964494605.1 uncultured Lachnospiraceae bacterium | reverse complement strand
GGATAACCTTCCTCGCCGGGCATTTCTTCGAGGCGTCCCGACATTTCGCGCAGAGCCTCCGCCCAACGCGACGTAGAGTCTGCCATGATTGCAACCGAATACCCCATATCGCGGAAATATTCGGCAATGGTGATACCTGTATAAATGCTCGCCTCGCGCGCCGCAACGGGCATATCCGAGGTGTTTGCTATAAGAACGGTACGCTTCATTAGCGGGTGTCCCGTCTTGGGATCGTTAAGCTCGGGGAACTCGTTAAGAACGTCCGTCATTTCGTTGCCGCGTTCGCCGCAGCCGATATATACTATAATGTCCGCGTCCGCCCACTTAGCGAGCTGATGCTGAACGACGGTTTTACCAGAACCGAAAGGACCGGGAACAGCCGCAACGCCGCCCTTTGCAATGGGGAACAGCGTATCGATAACGCGCTGACCGGTAACAAGCGGTGCGTAAGGCGCGAGCTTTTGACGGTACGGACGACCGCGGCGCACGGGCCAACGCTGAAGCATGGTTACTTTTTGGTCGCCCGACTCGGTCTTAACGACCGCCACGGTATCGTCGACGGTAAACTCGCCTTCCTCTATCTTTTTGATTTCGCCAGCTATGCCGAAAGGCACCATAATACGGTGCTCGACAACCTCGTTTTCCATAACGATGCCGATAATATCGCCGCTTACGACCTTATCGCCCGATTTAACCTTAGGTATAAACTTCCACTTTTTGTCGTGGTCTACGGCGCTGACTTCGATACCTCTGCCGATACGGTCGCCGCCCACCGCTTTAAGCTTTTCGAGCGGGCGCTGAATACCGTCGTATATTCCCTCGATAAGTCCGGGCGCAAGCTCGACGGACAAAGGACTGCCCGTAGACACGACCTCTTCGCCGGGGCCTAACATACTCGTTTCTTCGTAGACCTGAATGGACGCCTTGTCGCCGCGTAGCTCTATAACCTCGCCGATAAGCCGCTCGCTCGATACGCGCACAACGTCGTACATCTTTACGTCCGCCATGCCCTCGGCTACAATCAGCGGTCCCGAAACCTTGATAATTTTACCGTTCATCGATATACCTCCGACGGGTGGAAAACTCCGCCCGTTTTACCTCTTCGTCAATCTTTATTGAATAATATGTCCACGCCGACAGCTTTTTCGACGTCCTTTTTTACGCCCTGAAGCCCGAAACCGTTACTGCCTGCCGCAGACGGAATGGGTATGACAGCCGGGTACGGACGCGTTTTTAATTTTTTGAGCGTGTCCTCTATCTCGACCGCGAGCTGTTCGGTGATAAACACGACAGCCGTGTCGCCTTTAGCCAGCTCGCGCAAAATGTCGTTTGCCTCGAACCCGTTCTTCGCGTCGTAAACCTCCGCGCCGATTGCCTTAAATGCAAGTACGGAGTCACGGTCGCCTATAACGGCAAGTTTTCCCGTTTTATTCATAAATCCTCCGCATTCTCTTTTTTATTTCTTCATTCGCTCCGTTCTTTAAGCACGTGAGCACAAGCCGAACGGTCTTGATTTCCGCTTGCTTGGCGTAAAAATAGCCAACAAACGGATCGACCGAAGTCATGTTTTCGCGGTTGGACACCGCCGCAAAATACAGCTGCTCGTCCTCTTCGCGCTCGAACTCGGCAAAATCCCATGACGAAATCAACTGCTTCGCAACGTCGTAATACTCGCCGTCGAACTGATTCAATGCAATCTCGGGGTCGGCAGTTACAAACGGAACAAGCTGCTCATATTTAAGGCTTCCGCCGGATATCATCATATCCTTAAACGCGCTCTCGCCCAATCCCGACTTTTTGCATCTGAAAGCGGTCAGCAAATTGGTTAAGTCGATCTTTTTCACAACGTAACGGCGCGCATTTTTGCTAAGCTTTTTAGCAGTTTCCAAATATTCGCGGTAATACGTCTCGGTCAGCTTTTGATCGATAATAAGCGAAGTGATTTTATCCTCGCTTGCCAACGTGTCAAGCGCCGTAAGCGTTTCGAAAAGCCCGTCGCTTAAGGAATTGTACTCGCCCGACTTTACCGCTTCGACAATCTCGTCGAAACCGCCGAAAAACGCGCTTTCGCTCACGTTTACAAACCGCGATTTATATGCCGCTTTTACGTTGTTATACAGCTCGTTAAGCGTCAGGTACTTTGTCAGCCTGTCGTCGGGAGAATATTCCCGAACGAAAGTCAGAAGCTTTTCGGTTTCGACCTTAGTCAGCTTTTCCGCGTCGGCGTCTTCTATGGGCAGACCCTCGCCGTAGCCGTAGTCGTACAGCATTTTGAGCGCGTCAAAGTAAGAAGCTTCGGTAATCCGTTTAAGCTTCTCCCCGTCGAGGAGCTTGCCCTCGTCGTATTTAGCCACCGCATTGGCGTATATTTTACTGCCTACCGCCATTCGCTTCTCCGAATAGAATTTGTGCCGTTTCCCTCTCGGTACGGCTCTTTAACTCGTTAAAAACTGCCTCGAGCGTAAGATTTTTATCGCTGTCTTTTCCCATAAGGATTATTCCGCGACCTTCGTGCACGGACTTTGACAGCTTAACCGAGCTCGGCAAACCTTTAACCAAAGTCAACCACTTGTCGTCGAACAAAGCCTTGTCTGCCTTTCCGACAACAACCTCGTCTCCCGCTTCGGCATTTTCCTTAACAAGCTTTGCCATAAGCGCGGAATAACTCTTTTTATCGTTTACGAGCTTATCCATGGCATCGGCGTAAACCTTTGCCATAATCTGCTGTTTTTTCTCGAGAGTGAGCTTTCTTGCGTCGAGATTGGCGAGCGTAACTTTACGCGCCACTATCCTCTCGCACTCCGCGTCAAGCTCGTCAAAACGTTTTTGCTGACGTTTTTCCGCTTCTTCCCTAGCCTTTGTCTCGGCTGCGGCAAGCTCGCTTTCGGCGTCGCGAATAAGGTTAGCCGCGCTAGTCTCGGCGCTCTCGGTTATTTTTGCGATAATCGCCTCTTTACCGTCCATTATTACTCCTATACGTTAATAAATACTTGCCGTTTTAAGCGGCTAATCGCGCAAAATACGCGACGGGCGCGGCTTGCCGAGGTGCGCGTACTAAATACGTACGTAAGCCGAAGGCAAACGCAAGCCCAACAAAGTAGTTTGCGATGAGTAGCCCTTAAAAACTCATCAGCATTACGCCAAGGAAGGAGATTGCAAACGAAAGAATTGCGAAAATCTCGACAAGAACGGTCATAGTCATGGAATGACCCATCTGACCTTCCTGCTTACCGACAAGGTTAATGCCGCCAATTGCGACCTGCCCCTGGAAGATAGCGGATACAAGTCCGACCACCGCGATAGGCAGGCAGAACATCATCATAGCCAAGCCTTGGTCGTAAGAAAGCGTTACGGGAGTTCCGCCGACAACGCCCAAACGGATAAACACCATGAACGCAATAACGAAGCCGTACATACCCTGTGTTGCAGGTAGCAGCTGAAGAACGAGCACGTTACCGAACTTAGAGGGATCTTTGCTTAATAATCCTGCCGACGCCTGTCCCGCACGGCCGACGCCGATTGACGAACCGATACCCGCTAAAATAACGGCAAGCGCCGCGCCCAAAAATGCATAGAAGTTACCGTTACCGATAACACGCTGAACTGTTTCGGTTACGACCGCTTCGCCTTCGGCTAACAAAAGTGACATGATACCCATAATTTTTTCTCCTTAAGAAAAATTTTTAAATTTAAGCGTTTCCGCAATTAAACCTTATGAAAAACGAATGTACTTGGTTTTTTCGCCCATGGGCGAGAACAGTCTGCCTTCGCCCGTATAGAACTTCCCGTAGAACTCGAGGAACTGAAGTCGCGCGTTGTGAACGTAAGCGCCGAGCAGGCTTATAAGCAGGTTGAAGATATGAAGGAATATACCCAAGATTATTCCTAACGGGATACCTAAAACCGGAATACCCGCAACAACACCCAAAATCGAGTTGAATGCGCTTGCAATCGCGCCGCCCGCTAACGCAATACCGAAGATACGCGCATAAGAAAGAACGTCGGAGAACAGATTGACCAATCCGTACAGGCCGCCGAAACCACCCGTGATCTTACCTATTATGCCCTTCTTGTGTCTGCCTGCTGTCAGGAATATAAGCCCGAGCGAAGCAAACAACGTATAAAGCCCTATATTGCCCACAACTTCCGGAAGGCTTGTAAACGCCATGGGAAGTGCCAAGAGCGCAACGCCGATAAACATGAGATAAATGAATCCGACGTCGCAAATCGCATCGAACCATTTGCCTTTCTTTATTAAATAATAGCCTTGGTAGCCGTAGCCCGTCATAAGGTGAAGAACACCAAGCACAATACAAACCGCAAGCAGCATAATCGGCTCGTCGAGCGGATTGAACCACAGCGGCGGTATTATGCTCAGACCGAACCAACTTCCGAATAACGCGCCCCAGATAAGAGTAGCTATTCCGCCGATACCGAACACAGCGGCAAGCGTCTTTATCCCCGGTTCCATTTTCGTAAAACGAACGATAAACGTGCACGCAAGCGCAAGCACAAGTCCGTAGCCTGCGTCCGCCATCATCATGCCGAATATTATAAAGAAGAAAATTGCCATGACGAAGTTGGGGTCCTTTTCTCTGTAATCGGGCGTCGAGTACATATTGGTTATGCTCTCGAACGGCTTAATTACCTTGGGGTTATCAAGTAGCGTGGGCGGCGTTTCGTCGTCACGCGGCTCGTTTAAGTAAATAACGACGTTGTTAGTTTTTGACTTAATCTCGGCGGCGATGTCGTCGGCGTACTCTTTGGGAATCCAACCCTCGAGAACGTAAGTGCTCTGCGTCTTGGCGAACTCGAGCTCAGCCGTGAATTTTTCGGCGTCGTTGCCCAAAAAGTCGTACAGCGTTTTTAGCTCGAGCAGATACTTTTCATAGGAAAGCGTATCGGTAAGCACGCGGTGTAAATCCGATTCGATTTGGTCGAACCTTGTGCGCGCTTGCTCTATCATTACTTCGGCAGTGCTGTCGTCGGTATAATTAGTCAGCGTAAAGCCGTTTTCGGTCAGCGCCGATTTTACCGCGTTAACGTCTTCGTTTAAGCACACGACCGCAACGCTTAATCCGTAAGCGCACGGAAAGCTTTCGACAACCACGTCAAACTCTTTTTCGATTGCGTCCGTATTTGCCGAACGGTTGGCGGCAAGCGCAATCAGCACGGAAATACTCTTATATTGTTTTGCCGCAGAAAACGGAAGCGAAAGCCCCTCGTAGGGCTGCAAATTTTTGATATGAGCTTTGAGCTTGTTTCTCTCGGAGTTAAGCTCGACTTTTTTAAATGAAAGCTTGTCGAGAGCGTCGACAACGGTCATAAGCTCGTACTCTTTTGCCGAGCAGTCGTAAAAATCGTCGTAGGTGATGATCTGTCTGCCGCTCGCTTTAATGGGCTTGTAATCCACTCCAAGCTCTATGCCCGTCTTTTTTTCGGCTTTTAAGATACGCGCCGCCTCTTCATCAGCCTGAGTCAGAAAACCTATGGCAAAAGACAGCCTTGCCTGAAGCGCAAGTACTTTATCAAGGTGCGACAGATCACGCTCTTTTTCGGCGCCTTGTATTTCGGCTGTGGGACATGGTTCGTAAAGGTGCGAACGCGAAAGCACGTCCATAACCTTAACCTGCTCGCTCTTTAACCCCACGAGCCTTAATTTTGTCATTTCTACGATTGCCATTTATCTATAAAATCCGTATTTTAAGTTAAACTGCCGAGAATGAACTCCACGGCTTTTTTCGCGTTCTTTTCCGCATCGGACAAAAGCCGCTCGGCGTTTTTTTCCGCGTCGCTCATGATTCTGTCGGCTTCCTCTTTGCCGCGCTGTTCGGCAGCGGCTTTCTTTTTATCTGCCTCGGCTTTGTAAAGACCCGCAAATTCCTTGCTCACTTTTTCCGAAACCTGCGCCGCCTGCAGCTCTATTTCGCTCGCCTTGTCGGCAGCGTCCGCCATTATCTTACCCGCGTTTTTTTCCGCTTCGAGAATTTCGTCTATGATTTTTTCGATCACAGTGCTTAACCTCTACTTAAAATACTTATTTTCGATAGCCCCGATTTTGGCTATTCTGTTTGAGTGCCGCTCCGCGCCCGAAAACTCGGTCGTGAGGAACGTATCCACTATATCGAGCGCAAGTCCCGCGCCCACTACGCGCTCGCCGAAAGCGAGAACGTTTGCGTCGTTATGCTCGCGGGTTGCATGCGCCGAAAATGTATCGCTGCAAAGCGCGCACCTTATGCCCTTGACCTTGTTGGCTGAAATGCTCATGCCTATTCCCGTGCCGCAAATAAGGATTCCTTTGCCGGCATTGCCGCACGCCACGGCTTCGGCTACGGGCAAGGCATAATCGGGATAATCCACGGCTCCGTCCTCGTGAATACCGAAGTCGAGCACCTCGTAACCTTTTCCCTCAAGATGTTTTACTACGTCGTTTTTCAGTTTAAGCGCCGCGTGGTCGCAAGCAATAGCAATTTTCATCTGCATACCTCTGATTGTTATAGTTAAAGTATACCACCAAATTTCCGTTTAATCAAGAAAAATGGCGCTTAACGGCAAGATTATTTTACCTCGCTTTTGACTTTTTGCGTAAAATCGACAAGCTTGGGCGCGAGAAACGCAAAATGCTTCGCCACGCCCATGTATACTTCCAAGGACTGCCCGTACGGGTCGGGAATATTGCCACCGCCCAAGATTTCGTCAAACGTCAGTGCATGGGGTACGTTTATCTTGCGCTTATGCTCCTCGGTCATGCACACGATAAGGTCGCCCTTTTCGACTGCCGCGCGCGTAAGCAGCTTTGCTTTATGCTTACGCTTGCCGTAACCCAGCCGAAAAAGCGCTTCGGCGGCGTTGGGATTAAGCTCGTCGCCCTTTTTGACCGCCAAGCCGAAACTGTTTACCGTGTATTCGGCGTTGAGCCCGCGTTTTTTTATCTCCGCCTTGGTTATTATTTCCGCCATGGGCGAACGGCATGTATTGCCGCTGCACACGAAAATCAAGCGGAACTTTTCGACTTTGGGCGTTTTTTGTTTCTTGTTACTCAAAACGTTTTTCCTCCCGCTGCCTTAATCAACCTGTTCATGAGCGACGCGCCGTAACCTTCTTCGTCCGTGCCCTCCGCCAAAACGACTTCGATTTTTTCGTCGTCCGCCCGGCGAAGCAATTTAAATAGGTTATGCGCATACTCTTTTTTATCGCGCCCCGCAACCCAGAATTTTCTGTTACCGAGCTTAACGGTTAAATCCTCGGTCGCTAAAATCACCGCTGTTCTGCCCTCGCCCGTCCGTTTGTCAAACTCAGCTGTTAAACGCTCCGCCGCAGAATCGCCGGGGTATATATCGCGCTTGACCGCCATTTTTATACTTCTTGCAAACGCTTTGAATA
>CAZBTB010000067.1:2990-7406 GCA_964494605.1 uncultured Lachnospiraceae bacterium | reverse complement strand
ACCTGACGCGGGTCGTCGAGGTCGTACACGAGCTGCCGCGAAATAGTCGTATTCGTCCCGTTGATTCCGTCGGCGTATATGGCGCGCTCTTTGTTGTCGTAGCGTAAGGTTATTGCACGCGAACCGCCTCTATATGCGTGAGCAAGTCCAGTGAATACGCCGGTATCGACCTGGGTACCCGACTGTCCGCCGGTCGGCAGACTGTCAGAACCGTAGTAGCCCCAATGCAGTCCCTTGCTGGCAATCTCCGCCGTTCCCGCTTGATAGAAGGTCGTTGCGTACCACCAAATGCTGTGGTGCACGTCGATTTCCAAGTAATTGCTCTCATCGTCCGCGTCGGTGAGCCTGAGCTTTATGCACTTAAAGTCGGCGGCTCCTGCGGTTTCGGGAGTAACGGCTATCTGAATCAGCACGTCGTCCTTGGTGTTGTCCGACACGTCTAACACGTTTTTATACTCTATAGTCGCGCCCGAGCCCAGTCCCGTAAGTCTTACGCCCGAGTGGCCCAATAAATCTTCCTGAGCGCCCTCGGGACGGTCATACAAGTAATCGGGTAAGTCGGTCGCATAATCAACTTCGGCAAATTTTACCGTCTGCCATAAGTCGGTGCTTCTTGTAGGCTCTGCCGCCTCCGCCGTTGCAGACAGCGGTAATGCCGCAAAAGCCGTAACCGACAACGCAAGGCAAGCGATAGCCGCGGATATTTTCGATTTTTTATTCTTTTTTAACATAGCTTCTCCTTTTTTAACCTTTAAGTCCGCCCATGGTGAGCGCACCCATTAACTTATCTTTGAAAATGACGAATAATAACAGTATAGGCAAAATAACCAGCACGAGACCTGCGAGCTGAATGGGCACGATTGCGAACTCGGTTACTACCGAATACTGAATCTGCCAAGCGCCGTAAGATATCGTCGGATAGCTGGGCATGTAAATCAGCGGGCTCATGTAATCGTTCCAAATGCCTATAAAGCTTGTTATGAACAACGCGCCGAAAACCGTTTTTGTCATGGGCAGCATTAGCTGAACGAAAACGCGGAAATGCGACGCTCCGTCGATAAATGCAGCCTCGGCATACGTCCAGCTCACGCCCTTGAATGTAGCGTAATAAATGAGGAACATACTGCCGAACGCTCCCGACGCCCAAATCCACATGCCTACCATGCTGTCATACATGTGAAGGTCACGCAGAAGCTTAATATTCGACGCCAAGCTCGGAGACAGCGGCACGTACGTACAGAAGATGACGAGCGCGAACAGTCCGCCGACGAACTTAAACATTTTGCCGTATTTAGCAACCGTATAGCTGGCTACAGATGCGGTAACAACTGCAAAGAAGGGAGCGCCCATTGCGTACAGCAGGCTGTTATACAGCATTTCCATGAAGTATACGGTGCGCGAACCGCCGTCGCTCGTACGAACGGTCGCCTGAATATTTCTGATGGCTGTCAAATAGTTTGAAAACTTCCAACTCGAAGGAAATCCGACGGGGTCGAAAATAAATTCCATTTGCGTCTTAAGCGACGTGAGCAGCGTCCAAAGCATGACCCCGATAAGAATAAAGCACCACAGAAACAGCACTATCCAAATCGTTACGGGGAAAATTTTGCGGGTAATATCCGATTTTTTCATAATTACTTCCCCCTCCCCCTAAAACTCGACGCCCGGCTCGAACTTATCGAGCAGCCATTTCGTTCCGTACACGATAGGCACGGAAACAAGCCCGATCATGAGGTTTGACGCAGCGGTATAGCCGTACATTGCCTCGCTTGCGTTTCTGCCTATGACACGCGTGTACATATAGTAGCCGAAGGTAATTACGCTGTCGCCCACTTTATCGAACGCACTTTCCGCAAACAACGCATACAGCGGTCCCGAGTAGGTAAAGAATCCCACGAACGCACCGAGAAGCTGAACCTCAAGAAGCGGATAAATAAGCGGTATCGTAAGATAACGCAACTCCTGGAACATAGTCAATCCCTCAAGCTTGCCGTATTCTATAAGGTCGTTGGGAACGCGCGACATCGTGCTGACGTTGATAACGATACCGCCAGGCATGCCGAAATAAACAGTGTAAAACAACAGCGTTCCGAGAGCGTGGTCTGGGTCGAACAGTGCGGGAAACTCCTCGTTACCCATAAGCATGGCAAACGCAGGCAATGCACGCTCGACGAAATACTTGAACAGCATGGAAATAACCATTCCCGAAAGTATGCTCGGAAGATACAGTATAACCTTGAAAGCGTTAGAAAGCGGCACTTTTTTGTATACGATAAAAGCAAACAACATGCTTATCGGGTAGGCAATCAGCAAACCGCACAGGTGAAACAGCGCACCGTTAAGGAAGTAGCGCCCGAGGTTTGCCGAACCCTGACCGAACAAATCCGACAGTACGTTTTGAAAGTTCGTAAACATTTTGTCGAAAGCAAAGAACTCGAATCCGCCCGTTTCAACGTTATAACGCTGAAAGGAAAGTAAAACCGAGTTGATATTTGCATAGACGTAGAATATCAGCCACTGCACTATCGGGTACGCGAGCATCAATATACAGAATATCATTGCTCCGCGGTTTCTTCCGCCGCGCTTGATTTTGTCTTTCTTAGGCTTTTTATGAGTAGCGTTATGTATCTTTACGCTAATCCCGTAGAAAAACTCTTTGACTTTACGAAAGAAGGGAGACAGGGGATTTTTCCGCTCCGTCATTTCGCTTTTGTTATTCTTTTTTGCCATACAGTCTACCCGTTATACTTGTCGTAAGATTTTTTCCAGTCGGTTTCATTGTAATATGCTTTACTGCCTTCGAAGTATTCCTCGGCAGTAAGATCCTTATTGTTCTTAAACGCTCTTAAGGCATTGGTATATGTTGCAGTACCCACTTTCGAGCAAATTTCGCCGGGGCCGCCGATGTTCATATCGGCAAACTTGCGGTAATCACTGGTAAGCGACGTGCGGTAAATCGTAACGCTCGGATCGTGGCGAACGTCCCACAGGCTTTTTGCAAAAGGCGTAAGTCCGTCTTTCTCTTCCTTAGTCAAACCATAAGTGAAAGGACGGCAGGAGCCGGTCGACGTAGTGAACTTCGCAAGCTGCGAGTTTTGGTGCATCCACTGAACCCAAAGCTTTGCTAAGCTCTTTTGTCCCGAATTTTTATTGACGAAACCGATCGTGCCGTTAGAGAAGGAAACGACGATACGGTTTTCGCTTTTCTGTCCCTCGATTCTGGGCATAGGCAAAAACTTGAAGTTGCGCTTGCCGTAGCCGTAGCTTGCGTTGTTGCTTGCCATTTGGTTAAACGACTCGCGCGCCTCGTTCTCCCACCAGTCGCCGTCGAGAAGCATGGCGATACGTCTTGCACTGCCCGCCTTGGCTGCCTGCACCGAACCTATAAACTCACTTTGCGCCAAAAGGTGACTCTGACTTCCGTCAAACGCGCTCTTACTGTAGTAATCGGTACTGGAAGTAATCTTACGCAGGAACTTCAATGCCTCGAGCTTACCCTGCTGCCCCGCGAGCAGATAACCGTTTGCGGGTGTAATGGGCGTACCGTTAAACTCACCGTTGTAGAACAGGTTTTGATTTGCGCCCTCAACGCCCTCGTACTGCGCAACGATAGCGGTAGTCAGGCAGGAATAATAGAAGTCGTTTGCGCCCGTCCAGGTAAACGGCGTGATTTTAGCCGCAACCATTTTGTCCAACAGGTCGTAAAAATCTTCCATTGTTTCGGGTTCTTCCCAATCCTTTAACTCAAACAAATCGGCGTCGTATATTAGCCCTTGTAAACCGTCCTCGAAGGGGAAACCGTAATAGTTTCCGTCTTTCCATTCGTACGACTCGACGAAATATGGATCCATCAGGTCAAGCACGGATTTCGTGGCGGTTTCGCCCTCTTTTATAAGATCGCCCGCGTCGTTGTAGATTTTCTCCTTGAGCGTATCCGTAATATCTTCAACAACGCCGTCCAATACGAAACGGTAATAATTGGACGCGGCGGTAAGATAAACGTCGTTTGTTTCTATTCCCGTCTGAAGGTTGGGAATAAGCGTAGTGTAATCAAAACGCGTTTTCTGCGGGTCGATCATGACCTGAACGCCCTTTTTGCCTTCTTCGAACGAGGTTTCCGCATAGTAGTTTTCGAACTCGGTAGCGACCGCTCTAGCCCAAGCCACACCGTAGCCGCCGTTATAAACGCCGAGGTTAAGCTGGGTCTTTGTAGTATCGACTTCCTTGTTCCCTGCGCCCGATTGGTCGGTGCCGCCGCCTTCGTCGGGCGTACAGCCGACCGCGCCGAACATTGCTACAATGCAAATCAGAAGCGATAAAATAATTGCCGATAGTTTTTTCATATAAGTATCTCCTTAAAAGTTATTTCTTGAACTTAAGCACGGTAAGAAGCGCCGCCGCAAGCAAGCCGACCAT
>CAZBTB010000067.1:0-2980 GCA_964494605.1 uncultured Lachnospiraceae bacterium | reverse complement strand
GATCTTGCGGAGATACATGTAGGAAAGGCCCTCCGTGCTGAAAGCGAAGCGGACCCAAAGCTTTTGCGTCTTTACTTCCGCAGCCGCAACCGCCGTTTCCGCCTTCGCCGTTATTAGCGGGATCCTGCGGATCTCCCGATACGGGCGAAACGGTAATCTCGTGCATTCTTTCCGCGGTGTTGCCGCTCTCATCCGTCGCGCGGTAAATAACCGTGTAAACGCCGTTCTTTTCGATCGTGAACTTGCCGTCCGTTACGGTCACGTCCTCGGTGCCGTATTTAACTACAACCGTAACCGCCACCGCGCCGTCGACCTCGTCGTTTGCCGTAACGGCGGGGATTTCGATAACGTCGCCGATATTTGCTCTTTCGGGAACGGTCGCGTCGCTCAAAACGGGCGCAATTGCATCGTCGACAACGGTAACCGTAAAGGTCACTAACGCCTCGTTTCCGTCCTCGTCGATTGCATAGTAGCTGATAACGTACTCGCCCGCTACCGTGAATTTAAGCGTATCGCCCTCTAATGCTACGGGCTCGTTGTTTAAGTACACCGAGCGCACAACGCCGTCAAGCGGCTCGCCCTTGTCGGTCGCAGTCGCCGTCGGTAAAGTAATGCTCGACTTAATGAGCGCGGTCTCGGCAATACTTCCGCTGACCGTAATAACGGGGATTTCGCCGTCCACTACTTTAATCGTGCGGTCAGCGTACGCCGTGTTGCCGCCCTGATCGGTCGCCGTGTAACGAATTACGTATATGCCCAAAGCAGAGGGAACGAACTTGCCGTCAACAAGCTCGAGCGCAACAAACTCATCGGAGCCGGGAAGCTTAACGGTGAACGCGATTGCATTTGCTTCGAGCTCGCCGTCGAGCTCGTCGATAGCAATAACGTCGTTTGCGCTTATCGCCATGTCGCTTGCATTAGGTCCGCCCACACGGTAAACCGCGTCAAGACCGCCCTTAAGCGATACAACGGGCGCGCCGTCGATTACGGTAAGAGTCTGATTTATGCTGTGACCGATAAAGGTATACGTGTAGTCCTTGTCGCCCACTACGGTAAGATCGATGGGAGTTGCGTAAACCGTCTCGAACGCGTTTACCTTGAAATCACCGAAAGTAACGCCGTAGAAGAACTTAGCGCCAAGGTTAAGCTCAGCCGCCGTCTTTTCGTCGCGCGTTGCGTTCGTAGAAACAGTAGCGTCGCCGAGTAACTCAATCTCGGTAAAGTCGTCGCTCGTAACGGCTTTGTAGAAATCCGCAACCGCTATGTCGTTGATAGCCTCGATAAGAAGGGGCGCGGTGGCTGTGGTGCCTTTCGCCTTAGCCGCAAAGGACACAACGTAACCGTCGGCGAACGCGATTTTGTCAAGTCCGTAAGCCTTGCTGTCCGCCTCGTTCGAGATCGCCGAGGTTCCGTCGAACTTAGCAAGAACGTATTCGTTGCCACTGGCCGGGTTGAGCATGTAAACGCCCAAAACATCGCCGTCCCAACGAAGATCAATATAACCCGCTCTGCTGTTGTTTCCGCCGTAATTGGGGAGCACTCTCAAGTAGTCATCCTTAATATCCGAAGCAGTTGTACTGAATATCTTGCCGCTCGGGAGCGCCGCACGGACATTGCCGTTTACGTCACGCACTGCCGCAGACGTATACCAACCGTTCCAACCGTCGTTAAAGAAGAAGATTTCGAAATAGTTATCGGGATTGCTTGCGTCGGTAAAGCGGAACGTAAAGTCGATTGACCTGTTGTTGTGGTTTCCGCCGTCGGATATAAGCGTACCGGGGAAGTTGAACGTAAACTTGGCGTCGCCGTTGAATACGCCGTTAAGCTTGCCGCTGTATTCGCCGTTTACTTCCTCGGGCTCGATAAGAATACCCTTGTGCGAAATAGTGCCGCTTACGTCCGCGCCCGTGGTAACCGTCGCGCCCACAACGTCCGCTACGACGTTTTTGAAATCGAAGTATTCGTCGTAAATCGTAAAGCTGCGTTCGATAACGTTTCCGATATTATCTCCGTCCGCAACTGCAGTGTAGCGCAACGTGTAGCTGCCCTTTTCGGTAATCGTTCTTTCACCCGCCTGAACCTCGACGAACTCGCCGCCGTCTTTCTTAAGCTCGATTTTCGCCACTGCCGCAGCAGCCACGTCGGATTTTGCAGGGAATTTATAGGTTGCCGCAGGTATAACGTAAGGCTTAACCGTTACGCCCGTAGTCGCAGGCTCGCTGTCAAGGCTTATGCTTATAAGTTCCTGATATGTCTCGTAGAACTCGGGATACTCCTCGCTTGCAACGTATCTCTTGGATAACTCAACGGTCTCTCCGCCCGACTTAATGCTCTCGAAAAGAATGGGAACGGTAGAACCATTGTTTTTAGACGAAACAAAGCTTATCGTGTAGCCTTTCGGGAAGCTGATTTTATCAAGACCGAACTCGGAAGTTGCAACGCTTGTTCCTTGCGTTATTGCCGAAGTACCGTCGAATTTAGCTAGAATTTTTGTTCCTTTTTGCTGTCCGGCTACCGTTACCACTAAGACGTCGCCTTCCCATGTAAGCTTTATAACACCCTGAAGATCTATGTTATTATATTCTCCGAACCAATGTCCCATATAAACATCCGCACTTTCTTTAGCGTTAGAAACCCAATCGGTTCCCGCTGCCCAACATTTGGTAGCACGGATTTCGTTTTTTCCGTTGCGCTTGTCGATTAAAGCAACTCCGGGATAAGAATCGCCACCGGTCCTATAATGCTCGATTTCTATATAATTAGACGAATCGGTAACGTCGGTAATACGGAAAACAACACTTCCGTTGACGCGAGAATTGCCAAAAAAAGTATACTTAAGCTCGGTCTCGGTTTTGTCTTGTCCGAATACGCCGTTTATATTACCGGTAATCGTGTCCTCTTCGCCCTTGTCGACAAACACACCGCTGTGAGGCGCGTTGGTGCCGTATGCTTTTTGCACTCCGCCCGTCTTAACTCCGTC
>CAZBTB010000066.1:0-7411 GCA_964494605.1 uncultured Lachnospiraceae bacterium | reverse complement strand
GACGTAACGGTGGGTTTAGTAACGGTATAAGGCTCGGAGAAGTCAACGTGATCGTCATAATCGGGAACGCTTACCGTGAGATAATTTTTGATTAGCTTAACGTCGTCGACGTAGAACGTGACTGCCGTTGTCGTAGAATGGAATATGAAGGCGTTAAGCGTGCCTATTGACAGCGAGTCTACCTTATGCCCTCTGGTGTCCTTGAAATAAAGGACATATTCGTTCCAACCGGGACTGATAACCATATCCCAATGTACCCAACCCGAAACTCCGGTTGCAGAAATCTCAAACTGCATATCATTTATGGCGCTCGGAGAGTAAATCCACATGCTTATTGCCTGGAAGGAGTCGTTGAGCTCAACGCCCATGGTTGTGAATCCCGTCCAACGGGAAAGATGCATAGGCATACGGGACGCATACTTGCCCGAGTGTGCCTGATCGGTAGATATTACGGGGCTTACCATCTCGCTCGGATCGTAAGGCGCAAACGCACCCAAGTTGCTTCCGTCTGCGGTAAGCTCGAAGTCGATCGTATTGTCGCCCGCCGTTCTTGCAAAGAAGTCGAATTCTTGCGTACCGATGGCAACGCTCTCGCTGCCCGCGATATTTACGTTTACGTCGTAACGGACATTGTAATAACCGGTCTCGTCGGGAATAAACGAAGTTCCCTCGAGCTCCGTCCAATCGGTTGCGCCGTCCTTGCGAACGCTGACGGTGAAATCCTTAACCGACAGCTCCATACCCGATGCCGTCGTGGAAACTCCGGGAGCGGTGAACTCTACCGCCTCGTCCTTAACGCCTGCTTTGGGCATAGCGGATACGTCGACGCGGCACAAGCCCGCATAAACGGTGCGTTTTAAGGTGCGCGTTCTGTCGCCGCAGGAAATTTCCCAGATAAACTCGGCAACACCCGGTTTTTCGAAGCTCACAACATAATTGCCCTGTGCGTCGGGGGTTACTTCGGTTTCGGCGCCGCCGTCAAGCGTATAGGTAAGCTTGTAAACAGCGGTGTCTACGTCGAACAGTTCGCTCGTGACCGTGGGTTTTGTTGCCGTAAACGGCGTGGATATATCGATATGATCTTCGTACTCGCCCAAGGTTGCGGTGAGTCTGTCGATATGCAGGAATTCGATATCGTCGAATCTGTAAACGTTGGGAGCCACTCCGAGGAAAGTGAAGCTGCGCAGCTTGTTTATTTCGTCTAGCCTGTAATTCTCGTCGAAATACACCGTGTAGAAGTGCGTACCGGGCATTATATTGAAGAACTCGGAATTTATCCAACGGTATTGCTCGGTTGCGCAAGCGATTTGGAAGTTGTTTTGGCTTGCGCTTGCCGTCAGCCAGAAGCTTACGGCGTTAATGCCGATATTGTTGACAACGTAGGGACGGATTTCAAAGCCGTTCCAGCCGTATCCCGGTGCGGTGTATTGGTAAGCGTTATTACCGCTGACCGCGCCCTCGGGGACAAGCTCCATGTACTGCTTCCAATAGACGCCGCCGTCGTAGAGGAATCTGTCGGAAATATCCTGATCGGCAGGAATATTGGGGCTCGAGACAGCCTCGCCGGGAACTCTGGGATAGTTGGTTTCAAGCTCGAAGTCAATCGTGTATTTGTTCTTGTGCGCGAATTTATTCAGTCTTACGGTACGCGTATCGTCGCCTACCGTAATAACGTACTTGATTTCGTAGAATGTGTTGCTGTCTGCCGTAAAGCCCTCGTTGCCGTCAAGCCATGTATATCTACCCTGCTTACGGTAGAACTTTTCGACGGTAGCGTTATTAAGCTCGTCTTGCGTATAAACCTCGCTCTCAAGCGTCGGGTCGGCAACCGCGGTTACCTCGTTCATGAAAATAAGCGTATCGGAAGAAGTTGCTACGAGCACCTTCTTCATTACGTTGACCGAATAATCAAGCGTTTTGCTTGCGCCGAGCGCGTCGGTGTAGGTATATCTTAACGTGTAAGTTCCGTAAGGAATATTTTCGTCGTTTACTACAGTCTGACCTACCGAAAGATCGGTCATAACTGGCGTACCGCCGGCTAACACCGAAATACTTAAGTCCGAGAAATACTCGTTGCCTAAAGTAAACGGATAGGGAACGCCTACGCTGTCGCCGTAAGCCATGCCGAACTCGAGGTTCGTCTTTGCGTAAACCTCTTGATCGAGCGTTTCGGTTTTACCGAATGCAACGTTATTTATATATAAGGTTGCGCCGTACTCTTCGACGTTTTCAATCCTTATGTTGGTCAATCCGCCGTTAAATGCGCTGTTTTCAGCCGAAATCAAACGCGTAACGGTATTCCAACCCGCATTAAGTCTTATGCGCTGAACGGTGGTTTTGCCGCCTGCGGTGAGGCCGATAAGCACGGTCATATTCTTATTTGCGTATAAATCGAAGGAAACGGTGTTGTCGTCGGCGCCGGGCATAATTGCCTCGAACGCTTTGACCGAGGTTCCGAACGGCGCGATTTCGATTTTGCCGCTGCCCTTGCCCGTGAGCTCGGATTCGTCGACGGTCTCGATAAGAACGTCGTTTTCGCTCAATGCGATATTGTCGATGGCAAGATCCACTCCGCCCTCGCACTTAAACACGAGGCGCAAGCCCTCGACAGCGGTAATATCGTACGCGCCGAGGCTGAATTCGATTTCGCCGTTTTTAGCGATTTTGCTTGCGTATGTTGTCGTATCGACGGAAGCCGAAGCAATCACGGTGCTTTCGGTCTTGAGCCAAACGCCGCCCGCCTTTACCTCCGCCCAAGCGGTAAGGTAATTGCCTTTTACGTTGATAACGTTTGCGGTAAAGGACTTGAATTCGCTCCAATCGGTAAACGTGAACCATTCCTCGAAGTTAAGCGTTACCTCGGCGTCGTCGGATACAAGACGGAGAGTTCCGTTCTCGTAATCGCTTTCGGCGCCCGTGAGAAGCGTTTCTTCGCCTGCGTTGTTAAACGAAAGGATAGTTCCGTCGTCGTAAACGGAAAGCGGAAGCTCTACCGAAGCGCTGTTATCCGATTCGTCGGTTGCGGTGTACTCGGCGACGTATTCGCCTGCTACTCCGTCAAACTCGAAACCGTTTGCGGTTTCGGTAACCGCAAGCTGACCCCCCCCCGCGGATTTTACGGTAACCCCGAGTGTTGTGTTTGCAATATCCGCGACGTTAAGCTTAGGCAGTCTTACTTTGCCGCTTACTACGTGGGACGCAAGTCTTGCGGGCGCCTGAATGACGGGCGCGGTTGTGTCGACGGCGTTGAGCTTGTAGCTGACCGCGGCACGGTTGCCTGAATAGTCGAGTATATCGAAGTTGACGGTATACTGACCGACTTTTCCCAAATACAGCGCGCCCTCTTCGGGTTCGAGCTCTGTTGTTTCGTTGCCGAACACCAGACTCTTCAATTCGAATTTGAATCGGGTCGCACAGTTATCGGTCGCCTCGGTGGTATGTATATCCTCCCAAACGCCGTAATAGTAGCCCGTTTCGACCTGCTTGTCGTCGGGAGCTTTTGTAACTACGGGAGCGGTTATGTCCGCCGCTACGAACGTTACGCTCTCTTCGACCGATTTGTCTTTTGTTTTAAAGCTGAGTTTATACGTGTAGTTGCCGGTTAGGTCGGGCTTAAACTTCAAGCCGTCGAGCGCGGCTTCCGAACCGACGGGAGCGGTAAAGCCGAGAACCTCGACCTCGGTGTTTTCGCCCAACGAAAAATCGGGCGTAAACTCCACTCCTACCGTAATACTGCGGTTGCCGGGTAAAGCGTACTCGGGTTCGAGCGTTTTACCTGCGCAAGCGGCTACCGAAAACAGTACGCTTACGAGCAGCAAAAGCAACGCTACCGTAAAACTTGCCCTCTTCATTCTCATTTTCATAATTCCCTCCAATACCTATATTTCCAAACTCATACCGTCGTACCCGACGATTATGCCTATTTTATTAAGCTCGCGACTGAGCTCCTCATGATTCAGTCCGCAGCAATGCGCGATATGCCCCGCGACGAATACCGTTTTGTCGTCCGCTATACCCATATCGATCAAACGGCTTTTCACCTCGGCGTTGTCGTCCACCGTCATGTGCCCGTACTTCTTACCCTTAAGCGTTCCGAACGTGCAATCAAGAAGCACCGCATCTACGTGTTTGCCGTTAAGAGCCTTAAAAAACTCTTCGGGCGGAATAGCCGAATCGGTTACGTGCAGATAGGATTTGCCGTCCTTTTCTATTAGATATGTAACGCATTCCTCGCTCGAAACGTGGTCGGCAGGCAAAACGGTGATATCGTAACCGCCCTTAAGCTCAAACTTGTCGCCGACGTGAATTATTTTTGTTTTCGTGTTGCTCACGATTTCTTCGAAAACATTTTTGTCGATTACGTTTCCGAGCTTTTCCTGCGCCGTCTCGTTCAGATAGAGGGTAAGCACCGATTCGGTGCGGTTAATCGAACTGCAAGACAAACGTGCTATACAATCATGCGGATAAAAATGGTCGCAGTGCGAGTGCGTAATAAGCGCCGAATGTACCGCAGACAAATCCAAGCCGTTTATAAACGAATGATAATAAGTGTCGGGAGGAAAATCGATAAGCACTCCTTCGTCCACGATTACGGACGTACGCGTGCGGACCTCTTTGCCCAATACTTCACGCGCGTGCTTGCACACGGAACAATTACAAAACAAAGCAGGTATTCCCTCGGACGCTCCCGTTCCTAAAAACTTTATTCTCACACTACACCTTCCCAAAGCGGTTTTTACGTTATTTTCCCCAAATATCAGGTCAAATATCGGGTTTTTATCGTTTAGCGGTATTAGTATAACATAAGAGTACACGCATTTCAATACCATTTTCGCACCTATAATATCGTTTTTCGGTACTCTTTTAATTTTACAAGTGTGAAAAACAAACTGATTTTGAGCTCTTTTATTGCGTTTTTTAGATAAAAATATCAAAAAACACGCTTTTTCGGTTGTAAAAAACGAACTTATATGATATGCTTTAGGTAACGACAGGAAACTATAAGCTTATTTTATAGGGGTTAGATTCATGGCTCAAAAAATTTACGGAACAAACGCGGTAAAAAGCACCGTCTCGCTTAATTTTGTGGCGGCGTATATCACAAAAGCCGAAAAGCACTATTACAATCCGTCTTTCAACAATCAAAAAGATAAAGATGTTTCTCCCGAAAATGACTTTGTGGGTTTTATACACACGGTTTACGGCGAAGGAATACTTACGCTCCGCGACAAAACAATCACGCTAAACGCTAACGAACTGATATTTATCAGATACCGCGATATGTTAGCCATGTCCACAGACAACTCGGAGTGGCACTTTTACTGCTTGTGGTTTTTCATTGACAATTTAAGGCTTGATTTCCACCGTATTCATCCGCTCGAGTGTACGCAATCGGAGCTTGATCAAATCCGCGAAATAATAATTCAGCTCAACAATAACGACTACTACAGTCTGTGCCGTGCCAACGGTCTTGGTCTAAAGCTGTTGAGCGACCTACTTGACGGCATCAAAGCCGAAAATTCCCCCGATCGATACCCCGAGGCTATAAGAGACACTCTCTTCTTTATAAATCAGAATATAACAAACGAGCTACCCGGCGTCAAAGAGCTTGCCGAGCGCTGCAACTTCTGCGAAAAGCATTTCCGCGTCTTGTTTAAGAATATGACGGGAATGAGTCCCAAACAATATATAATAAAAGCCAAGCTTGAAAAAGCGGCATTTTTATTAAGCTACACCGCTCTTTCGGTCGAAGAGATTGCGAACGAACTGTACTTCCCCTCTTCCGCATATTTTATCGAACAGTTCAAAAAACACTACAAAGCCACGCCCACAAATTACAGGCGCAACAATTAAAAATAAGAATCAATTATATGATGGAATTAGCCTTCTTGAATATTTTATCCAAAGCAAGGCTTAAGTCGGCAGTAGCATTCCAATCTGCACGTTCTTTGCCGTTACATACAGGAACTGATTTAGTTATTTTTTCTTCAACGTTGATGAGCTTAGAGATATAATAACTTATTTCTTTCCTCGCAACAAAAAATAACACTTGTATATTGTTACTTGTGAGTGCGCAAGCAGCAAAAAGATTTTTGCGAAATAATAATATTTGATTATCAAAATAACGCAATCCGTTTTCGATAATTGCCGTTTTTATAATATTTTTTACTTGCAAATATCTATTATATGTTATTTTATTCCCAAAAGGTAGTTTATTGAAAATAAATATATCAATTACATAATTTCCATAATGCTCTTCCATTTGGGTGAATGCGATATACTTTTCATTACTTTTAAAAATAAAACCATAATAAGAATGTACAAAAATGCAATTACCGAATTCCTGCGTTAATCTATTGAAAATGTCTAAAAACATTTCTGTCGTCAATGTTTCTTCTATTGTGATTTTTTCAGCTTTATTAAAACCGAATATCAGATAAGGACGATATGTCTTAACACTGTAATTATAGGGAAAAAGTATTTTTTTAATCAATTCAAACATTTTATTACCTGCCAAATTAAAGACGCGAGCAGAACTCGCGTCGTTTTTATCCTAAATTATATTCCTATTACTTTGCCGATTATCTCGTTAAGCGAACGGTAATTCTCCGCAAGATCTTTGTAATCACTGTAGCAGTCCCTGTAAACCTCGAGTAGCACCGTTACTTCGGGAGTACGGGCGGCAAGCTCGCGGAACAGCTTTTCGAAATTGAACCTGCCCGACAGCGGAAGGACCGGATTCATCTTGTTGTCTACGTCGCAAATGTGAACAGTCACCAACCGATCTTCCATTACGTCCAAAAATTTAAATGGGTCTACGTCGCTGAAAAACGCTTGCTTTACGTCAAGCGTAGCTTTGAGTTTGGGACAATACTGTTTAAGCGTTCTAAAAAACTCGGGAGTGTTGCAATAAGCCCAATTAACGTTTTCGTAAGCGATTTGCATACCGTAGCTTTCGGCAATGTCGCAAAGCTGATTTATCCTTTCGCCGTACTTCTGAAAGTCTATGTTAAGCGCGCGCTTGGGTTTGACGAACGGACCGTGAAAGGTGTAATACTTGGCGCCGAGCACAAAACCCGCATAACAAACTTTACGGAAAATCTGTTCGGCGTCGTCGCGGATTCGGTCGTAACCGCTCATTAGCTCGGGTTCGAAACACGTACCGTGCGCATGCAGCGAATGGACTTTGATTTCGCCGCGTCTTGCCGCCAGCGCGTCGGCAAACGGTTTTTCGTATTCGGAAAACGTATTTAAAAATACTTCGGTCGTGTCGACGCCCATAGAGCGCAACACTTCGAAACACGATTCTACGTGTTCTCTACCGAAAAAGCAAGCCGTGGAAATACCGAGTTTCATATACCTCTCCTTGTGCAACAGTCTCCAAATGCTTTACAAATTGTAACATAAGCAA
>CAZBTB010000065.1:0-7460 GCA_964494605.1 uncultured Lachnospiraceae bacterium | reverse complement strand
AGATTGTTCCCCGCTTTGGCTAAAAACAATTCGCAGGATTGTTTTTACGGCACTGAAGTGCCGCCACGTCGCGCTCGTCGCAATTTCGCAAATGCTCATTGCTCGCTCGGAATGACATTACAGAATAAAAACGTCTCGGACAAATACTAAGCTTAGTATCAACCCGAGACGTTTATTCTATTTTGTCATTCCGAGCGAGCAAGGTTTACCTTGCGACGAGGAATCTCCACCTTATAAAAAATCTATTTTATATACTCTCTTACTTTCAGTCTTGCTCCCACGCTGTCAGCTACCTTGCGGCAAGCCTCGACGTTTACGCCGCAAGCGTCAACGACGCTCAAAACCGTGTCTATTCCTGCGTTTACGCACTCGCGCGCAAAATCGAGCATGGCGGTAAATCCGCCCTCGCCGTACACCGAATGGCAGATTTCGTTGTACCCCTCCGCCGTGTGGCTGTTTAAAGATACCGACATGATATCGATTGCGCCCTTTAGCTTAGGCACAATGTCATAACCGTTAATGAGATTGCCCTGACCGTTGGTGTTTAAGCGCGTCTTTCTGCCCGAATTATGAGCAAAAGCCGCGACCTCGACCATGACGTCAACCTTATAGGTAGGCTCGCCGTAGCCGCAGAAAACAAGCTCGTTATAGTCTCCGAGAGACTTTATCATTCCGATAACCTCGGCGGCATTCGGCTCGCGGCTCAGCCACAGGTCGCCGCTGTCGCCTATTCCGTCGCCGTTGTTGCGGATACAGAAATCGCAGGCATTAGAGCATTTGTTGGTTAAATTTACGTAAACGTTGTCGCCGTAGCGATACGCAAAATTCTCGGTCATGATTCTTTCCTCATTTTAGTAAATACACGGTATGCGTTTTCGGTCGTTATTTTTTCCACTTCCGCGAAATCCATGTCGCGGATCTCGGCAATCTTTTCGGCTTGATAACGCACCATTTTGGGATAATTAAGCTCGCCGCGGTACGGGTGGGGCGTAAGATACGGACTGTCCGTTTCCACCAGAATGCGATCGAGCGGGAGCGCGGGGATTATGTCGTAAAACTTCTTGGCGTTCTTAAAGGTAATAGATCCCGAAAACGAGATGTAAAAACCCATGTCGATATAGCTTAGAGCCGTCTCGAGCGAACCGGAAAAACAATGCAGAACGGCGCCGTTCTTAATCTTGGCTCCGTTGCGTTTTACCGCCGCAAACATATCTTCGTATGCGTCGCGGACGTGAAAGCACACGGGCAAGCCGCTTGCCGCGACAACGTCGAACTGACGGTCGAGCCAATAGTTCTGTACTTTTTTATCGGTGTCGGGATAGAAGTAATCAAGCCCTACCTCGCCTATCGCCACGCATTTACCGTGACGGCTGAGCTTCAATAACTCCTCGCACGGGTCTGCGGTCAGTTTCTGCGTGTCCGACGGGTGAACGCCCACAGCCGCATAAACGGCATCGTTTTTCTCTGCGATTTCGACACAGCGGGCAGAACTGTTAAGATCGAACCCTACGCTTATTATGCGCTCGAGTCCGTCGGCGTGCATATCGGCTATAATTCGGGACGCGTCGTACCTCTCGTCGGTCAAGTGCGCATGTGTGTCTATCAGCATACTTCGCTACCGCTGTCCATTAAGGTTTCGGGACGGACAAGACAAAGCTTTTCGTCGTCGCCCTCGCCGCTGACTGCGCACAACAACATTCCGCGGCTCTCTATTCCGCGAATTTTACGGGGCGCAAGGTTACTTACGACGACAACGCGCTTGCCTACCATTTCTTCGGGCGTGTAGAACTTCGCAATTCCGCTTACAATGGTGCGCACCTCGTCGCCTATCTTAACCGTGGACTTTAAGAGTCTATCGGCCTTTTCCACCTTTTCGCAAGCCAGAATCTCGCCTACAACAAGCTTGGTGCGGAAAAACTCGTCTGCGGTAACAAACTCTTCCTTCTTCTCCTCTGGCTCGGCTTTAACTTCTTTTTTCTCTTCTTTCTTCGCCTCTTTCTTTTCGAGGCTTTCGGCTATCCTATCCAATTCCTTTAACTCCTTTTCCACGTCGAGGCGGGGGAATAAAATGCCCGTCTCCTTAGTCTCGTATTTCTTTACCGTGCCGAACTTCAATAATCCATCGAATTTTTCGGGTTTTGTCAGCCCCAGTCCTTCGAATATAAGCTGCGGCGTGTGCGTGATAAACGGCATCAGCGCGGTCGTACAAACCCTTATTGCTTCAAGCAGATTGTATATTACCGCCTTTAATCTCAGCTTGTCCGCCTCCGATTTAGCCAACACCCACGGGCGCGTGTTGTCGATATACTTATTCGCCTTATCGATAACCGCAAATATAAGCTCGAGCGCACGGCTTAGGTTGAGCTTGTCGATTTCGGCATCTAGCTTAGCGTCGAGCGCGTTTATTTCTTCGATAAACTCATCGTCGAACTCGCCCTTAAGCCCCGTATTATCCACCTTACCGTCGAAATACTGCTTGTTCATGGCAAGCGTGCGGCGCGTAAGGTTTCCCAAATCGTTGCACAGATCCTGATTGAACCGCGTAATAAACGCTTCGTTGCTGTACGTTCCGTCCGAACCAAAGGGAATCTCGCGCAAGATATAATAACGGATAGCGTCCACTCCGTAACGGCTCTCCAGCACGAACGGGTCGACTACGTTGCCCTTTGACTTGCTCATTTTGTCGCCGCCAAGGAGTAACCACCCGTGACCGTAAACCTTTTTTGGTAGCGGTAACCCCAGCGCCATCAAAATCGCGGGCCAGATTATCGTATGAAAACGCACGATTTCCTTGCCCACCATATGAAGGTCGGCGCTCCAATATTTATCGAATAAGCTCGTGTCGTCCGAGCCGTAACCGAGCGCGGTTATATAGTTACTAAGCGCGTCCACCCATACGTAAACTACGTGACCGGGGTCGAACTCTACGGGGATTCCCCACTTAAAAGCGGTTCGCGAAACGGCTAAGTCCGTCAAACCGTCTTTAAGGAAGTTGTTGACCATTTCGTTTACGCGCGACTGCGGCTGCAAAAAGTCGGTGGTAGTTAGTAGCTCCTTTATGCGGTCCTGATATTTGCTTAAACGGAAGAAATAGCTTTCCTCCTCTGCGTCGGTCACTTCCCGTCCGCAGTCGGGACACTTGCCGTCCACAAGCTGATTTTCCGTCCAGAATGCCTCGCAGGGTGTGCAGTACTTGCCTTTGTACGTTCCCTTATATATGTCGCCTTGGTCATAAAGCTGTTTGAAAATCTTCTGAACCGCCTTTTGGTGATAGTCGTCGGTTGTACGAATAAACTTGTCGTACGAAATGTCGAGGAGCGCCCAAAGGCGTTTTATGTCGTCCACCAGAACGTCAACGAACTGCTTGGGGGTTACGCCTGCCTCGGCGGCACGCTTTTCTATCTTCTGTCCGTGTTCGTCCGTTCCCGTCAGGTAAAACACGTCGTAGCCGCGCATTCGTTTGTAGCGGGCGAGCGCGTCGCAGCAAACGGTAGTGTAGCTGTGACCCAAGTGCCAGTTCCCGCTCGGGTAATAAATGGGCGTGGTGATGTAATACTTCTTGTTCTCCATACGTGTTACCTCTTTTCGATAGCCTAAACTACCGCATTTTACAATAATTATACTCTTTTCGGCTCAAAAAAGCAATCGATAAAACGCCGCGAATTAAATAAATCGTCAATTTGCCGAATATACATAGGATTATGAATATTATCTGGCTTTTACTTCTTGTTACGGGTACGGTAACCATGCTGTTTACCGACCCCGACGGCGCAATCCGCGCCATGCTAAACGGCTCGACAAACGCCGTTACGTTGGCAATCTCGCTTATAGCTACTTACGGGTTTTGGCTGGGCTTTTTCGAAATCCTCGATAAGTCGGGCATAAGCGACGTTATCGCAAAGCTTCTGCGCCCGCTTATCAAAAGATTGTTTAAAGGCGCGGACGCACAAACCGAAAAATTCATCACCATGAATATGTCGGCAAATCTTTTGGGGCTCGGTAACGCATCCACGCCCATGGGCATAGGCGCGATAGGCGCCATGAACCGCGGCACAACGTATGCCACGACAAATATGATAATGCTTTTGGTCATTTCGGCGACAAGCTTGCAAATTATCCCATCGACGGTTATCGGCATGCGAATCGCTCACGGCTCGGCGTCGCCTACGGCTTTTCTTATCCCTTGCATTATTTCCACCGTAACGTCTACCGTTATCGGTGTTCTGTTAGTCAAAATCTGCTCCAAAATCTTCGGGGAAGAACCTAAGAAGGCTCGGCTTAAAACCAACCTACCCAAAACAAAGCAACCCAAAATAAAAGCAGTCAAGGGTAAAAACGCATGACCGCCTATATTATTCCAATAATATTTTTAACAGTTCTTATTATCTCGTTTTTCAAAAACAAGAACGGCTACGCCCTCTTCGTCGACGGCTCGAGAAGCGCGCTGTCCCTTATGGCGGACGTTTTTCCGTATCTACTCACCGTCATGATGGCGGTCGAGCTTTTTCGCGTCAGCGGAGTTTCGGCTTGGGTAGGCAACGCACTTTCGCCCGTAATGAACTTTATCGGCATTCCCAAAGAACTGACCGAACTAATGCTCGTCCGCCCACTTAGCGGCGCAGGCGCACTTGCGATCTTAGACAATATCTTCACCCTTTACGGCACCGATACGTACGTAGGGCTTTGCGCCTCCATAATCTACGGCTCGAGCGAAACGGTCTTTTACGTATCTTCCATTTATTTTTCGAAAAGCAATATCAAAAATCTACGCTACGCTATCCCCGTCGCCCTTGTCGCAACCTTTTTAGGCTGTATTTTAGGTTGCTTTGTTATGAGGTTTATGTAAAAATAAGGTTGAGATTTCTCGTCGTTTCTTCGCCTAAAGCTCGAAACTCACTCGAAATGACAAAATAGAATAAATCTGTTCGGGTAAATCCGTAAACCTACTCTCAACCCGTAATATTTGTTTTATTGTGTCATTCCGTCAATACGGAGTAAAAATACTTGCTTGCAATGGCATTTTTGCGACGGTATTCACAAGCGCGTGCGTTTTTACCAAAAACGCGAGACAGTGCACCCGCGCTGTCCAAAGCGGCACGCTTTGTAACGCGCAAGTAACGAGCGTTACGCGACGAGGAATCTCCACCGCTTACCAATAACTTTATTTTTGCACAATATTTACTCGAAGATTCGGCAAAGCTTGTCAGCACTTGACATAAAACTTTATTAGGGTTATAATATTATCAACAAGACAATCGGAGAGAAACAATGTCGTGGTTGGGATTTGAAAATTTACGCTTGGATGAGCGCACCATGCGCTACCGCCTGATGGAGTCACAGCGTGACAGCGAGCTTACAACCGAAGAAAAGATAAGAGTTAAACTCAACAACATGCTTTTCGGTTTTGACAAGGGGCTGACCCCGGATCAGATAATTAACAACTGCAAGGGAAAGGTCATTGCGCCCGACGGCGAAAAGCTGAAACCCAAGGCGGTTTATAAACAGCTTAAAAAGGACAATCCGTTGCCCGTGCTTAATATGGTCACTCCGACGCTGCAGGTTTTCAAAAACCAAGCCGCAGCTTTTAAGACCGCGTTTAACGAGCTTCAGAACAAACTCAACTCTGTTTCGGTCACCGTGCGTGCCGACCGCCGCCGCGAACAACTGCAATCGGAAAAGTTTACCGCTCTACTTAAACCCCTGAGATATTTGTACAAAGGCACAATCAACTACGTAATCGCCTATAAGCTGATGAATCCCATTCGCCCCGCTCCCGTCAATTTACAGATCGACGGCTTCGACCCCGACAGAATGTTTTTGACGTGCTATCTCGATAGGTCGACAGGCAAAAGCAAAATAAAGTTCCGCACGTTTGCTCAACAGTTCAGCGACAGCCGTACCGAAAGCCGCGAAATCATCGGATATATCAAGTCCGCCTATGAGTTCGACGCAAAACAGTTTGCTCAATACTTCGACAAGCACCGCACCGACGCCGAATTCGAAACGCTGATTTCCTTCCCTACCGACGCTGCTCTTTCATTTCCAAACGGCTCAAGCCAAACGTTCGTTTCTCTTTTCGATATTTTGCAGGATAACGACATAACATTTACTTAAAATGAAAAACCGAGGTCAAGAAACCTCGGTTTTTGTTTTATAGGTGGAGATTCCTCGTCGAGCCTCGTTATACTCGACTCTCGCTCGGAATGACATTACAGTCAAGAGCTACCGCTGTCATTCCGAACGCGAAGCGGAGGAATCTCAACATATTCAATCCTACTTTTTAGCTACCAACGTTTCGCCCGTCATTTCGGAAGGCTTATTTACGCCCATCACGTCAAGGAGCGTAGGAGCGACGTCGCACAGTGCTCCGCTCGTCTTTAACGTTGCAGCCTTATACTTCTCGCCTACGACGATAAAGGGCACAAGGTTGGTAGTATGCGAGGTGCAGGGCGAGCCGTCGTCGAAAGACATCTGCTCTGCGTTGCCGTGGTCGGCGGTAACAAGCGCCGTGCCGCCCGTCTTCAGTATTGCGGGTATCAGCTTACTAAGACACTCGTCAACGGTGCTTACTGCCTTTACGGCTGCATCGAAAACGCCCGTATGTCCTACCATATCGCAGTTGGCAAAGTTAAGAATCAGAACGTCGACGTTACCCACGACCTCGAGAGCCTTGGCTGTAACTTCGGGCGCGCTCATCTCGGGCTGAAGGTCGTACGTTGCCACCTTGGGACTTGCGACCAGAACGCGCTGTTCGTTTTTATTGGGCTGCTCGACGCCGCCGTTAAAGAAGAAAGTTACGTGGGCATACTTTTCGGTTTCGGCAACACGCGCCTGCGTAAAGCCGTTATTCCCTAAAAATTCACCCAACGTGTTTTTAAGCTCTCTGGGCTCGAATGCGGTATGAATGCCCGTAAAAGTTGCGTCGTACTGCGTCATGCCGACGTAAAAAACGGGTTTGTATCCGCCCGTGCGCTCGAACGAGTCGAACTCGGGGTAGATAGCCGCGCGGGTAATTTCGCGTGCGCGGTCGGAACGGAAGTTGTAGAAAATTATGCTGTCGTGAGCCTTGACGCCCTCGTAGCCGTCAACGACGACAGGCTCGATAAATTCGTCGAAAACCTTGTTCTCGTACGAAGCTTTGACGCCTTCGAGCGCGGTCGCAAACTTATTTCCTATTCCCGCGAACACGCCGTCGTAGCCCTTTTTTACGCGCTCCCAACGGTTGTCGCGGTCCATATAGTAATATCTGCCCACAACGCAAGCGATTTTGCCCACGCCGATTTGCTTGATTTTCTCTTCGAGCTCGGCAACGTATTTTACCGCGCTGTCGGGCGGAACGTCGCGTCCGTCGGTAACGCAGTGAACGTACACGTTTTTAACGTTTTCTTTTTTCGCAAGCTCGAGCAAAGCGTAAAGGTGCGTGTTCATGCTGTGAACGCCGCCGTCGCTGAGTAGCCCAA
>CAZBTB010000064.1:0-7477 GCA_964494605.1 uncultured Lachnospiraceae bacterium | reverse complement strand
CAGTATGTGGAAATCACGTGTGAAGGGAACGTGCGCATACAAAACCCGCGAGCTCTTGCGGTATACAGCGATTTGCCGAATACGGGGAAATTTACTTGTTCGTCCGAGCTCGTCAATAAAATTTATTCCAATGCGGTGTGGGGATTAAAGAGCAATTTTATGGGTATTCCCACCGATTGTCCGCAACGCGACGAACGTCTTGGGTGGCTGGGTGATGCAGGTATAATCGCGCGCTCTGCCATGTATGTGTTCGATTGCCGCGAGTTTTTCGCCCACTATCTTTCCGTAATAGCTGAAGCAACGCGCGAAGATGGCGCTATTCCCTGTATTGCGCCAAACGCAAAAGGTTTTCTGGATAATGCAATCGGAGCGTCCGGCTGGGCGGATGCGTTTATTTCCATACTGTTCGATCATTACGACTTTTACCGTGACCGCAGTATTGTGGAACGGTATTTCCCCGTAGCGGAAAAATTTTTGGACTGGGTGGAAAACAACTCCGTAAACTATCGGCGCAATACGTACTGTTTCAGCGATTGGCTATCGGTAAATGCGGATCTGAAAGAGGGATGCGGGGACGTGGATTTTACCGTTTTCGATCTTTCGTTCTATGCTTCGGATTGCATTTACATGGAAAAGCTTTGCGCTGTTTTGGGCTTAAACGGGCAAAAGTACCGGCGCAAGCATGACGCGGCAAAACGGTATTTCGCCGAGCATCTGTTCGTAAACGGAAAAATTACGGGCGGCGGCACGCAAACGGCGTGTTGTCTTGCTTACAAGGCTCAGTTATTAGATAAACAGACAGTTGAAGAAATATTGATACGCGACCTTGAACAAAACGGTTTGACATGCGGATTTATCGGATGCAAACTGATTTTGCCTACGCTTACCGAATTGGGACATATCGATTCGGCGTATGACCTTATCACGCGCGACGCATTCCCGTCCTGGGGCTACAGCGTTCGGAACGGCGCAACCACGATTTGGGAGCGGTGGGATAGTTATACGAAAGAAAACGGCGTATGCAAACACGGAATGAACTCTTTTAATCATTTTGCTTTCGGCGCTTGTGTGGAGTGGCTGTACGGTTACGTGTTGGGAATACGACCCTCGGATGTCGGATTTACGGCACAGCCCGTTTCTGACCCGAGCGGACGCATTGTAGCCGCTAAGGGAAGTTATTTGTCGCCGAAAGGCGAAATTTCGGTGCAGTGGTGCAGAAAAAACGATGAATTTCACACAAAAATTAAAATGTAAATATCAAGCGTTTTGCACCGCGTAGCTACTTCAATTCAAATCAGGCTGATAACCCGTTAAATACGGGGCTTTCAGCCTTTTTTATTGCTTTTTACGCATTTGACGAACCGGGAGTGTAACCTAAAATGCGTTTATAATTTGTATAAAACGACGTATAGGTTTGGAATCCTACGGCAAAGCAGGCGGACGTTGCCGTGCAGCCTTCTTCCATTAAAGATTTTGCTTTGAAAATTTTTTTTCTGATTATATATTCGTTAAGAGATATACCCATATTTTTTTTGAACAAATGGCAAAGGTAGTATTTATTCAGAAACATATGGTCGGCTACGTCTTGAATGGTGGTTTTGGTAAATATACGGTCGTCGATAAATTCGGTTGTCTTTTTGATAAACGGATTAACGTTTAGCGGTTCGGCAAATTCGGTCGTTGAGTCTATGAGTTTGTTAAGTTCCACCAGTAGTTCTATGGCGTTCAGTTTTGCTACGGTAAGGGAGTACGGATCTTTACTGAGGGCATTTTTTTCCAATTCGTAAAGTAAATCCTTGATTTTGAAATTTTCCATATCCTTTTTTCGGATTATATGGTTCGTTTTACTTTTATCGAAAGGACGTATAATGTCTAAAAAATCGTTGAATATTTCGGGTATGGCTTTTTTGGTAAAATGAAACGTAAAAAATTCGCGAGGAGTGGACATATCCGTTTTGATCGAATGGGTCTGGTTTATATTTATCAAAACGCAATCGCCCGCGTTCATAATATATTCTTCGCTCTCTACAATTTGCTGTACGGTGCCTTGCACAACGTACATAAATTCGTAATACGGATGAGATTCCGTGGGCAAAAAGGCAGGTTTTCCGATATGGTTGTTCACCGTATGATAAAAGCGTATCGAATCGTCTTTCGTCACGAAGGAAGCTAGTTGCGTTGTATCTTCGTAATAAATTTTTAATAAATTATCGTAATAACTGCTCATAATAGATTATTATTGCATAAAAACCGATAAAAGTCAACGGAAAAGTCTCGGACTTCGGTGCGAAAATGCTTGACGGGGGGGGGTGATATGGTATTATTTACCTATCGATATCGATTTAAATAAAATGAGCAAGATTCTTAAAGTTATGAGCAATATATGGTATGTACACATATTTGTTTTTGTGTTATAATCGTAATAAATATGGTTGAGCGACGGCTTTGAAAGTAAACGGCATTACCCAATCGGAGTCGAAAAATCAAGTAATATACATAAATATCGGAGCGGAAAATGATTAATAAATCAAAAAAGAAAACAGCCATGACCAGAAAAGCGAAAATTACTCTTTTCGTAACTCTTATGTTGACGATACCGACGCTGCATTTCGTTATTTTCTGGATATGGCCCAATTTGGACTCTATATTGATAGTGTTTCAAAACAACATAGGGCAGTGGATAGGGCTGGAAAATCTTAAATGGGTTTTCCGGAGCTTTGCCGACAATCCCTATTTGGATATGGCGCTTGCGACCAGGAACACGATAATATTTTTCCTGTGGAATACGCTTGTGGAGATGCCGATTGCGGTCGTATTGGCGTATGTGTTTTTCAAAAAGCTGCCCGGAAATAAATTTTTTACGATATGTCTGTATTTGCCGTGCATAATAACGAGTACCGTTATGGTTACGGTATTCAAGAGCTTTATCGGCGTTGACGGCCCTGTTTCGATTATTTTCAGGGCTATCGGGAAAAAGTGGACTTATCCCATAACGAACGAAGCTACTTCCTTGCCCACGATTCTGTTTTATCAGATTTGGACGGGTTACGGATTGAACATAATACTTTTCCGCAGCGCGATGACAAGAATCCCGCGTGAAATTTTCGAGTCGGCGGCGCTTGACGGAATAACCATGGGTAAGGAGCTTACGAAAATAATTATTCCGCTCATCTGGGCGCAGCTCTCCACAATGATTATTCTTGCCGTCGCGGGCATCTTCTCCGCGTCGGGTCCCATACTTTTATTTACCAACGGCGATTACGGAACTATGACTATAGGACACTCGATGTATCTTCAATACAAGGTGTACGGAATGGTTCAGCGCGCCGCGGCAATAGGCTTTGTCTTCACTCTGTTCGGGCTGCCGCTTGTGTTCTTGGCTCGGTGGGCGACGAGCAAAATGGGAGGCGAATATGAGTACTGAAGTCAAATTCCGCAAACCAAAAAAGGATCGTAATCTGGTAAAGATGTCGCCGGGGTTTATCGTGTTTTTTGCGATAATGTTCGTCATTTTGGCGATACACTGCTTGTCGCTGATCTATCCGTTTATATGGTTGTTCTTCAATTCGCTCAAAACAAGCTACGAGTACGTTTCGAAAAGCTCAATGACTTTGCCTACGGTCTGGCAGTTTCAAAACTATGCGGACGTATTTACCGTTTTCAGCGTTAAAGGCGTTAATTTCGTACAAATGCTGTTCAACAGTCTTTGGTGGTCGGTGGGCAACACGGTCTTAGGTGTATTTATGGGCTGCGTGGTGTCGTATACCGTTGCCAAGTACGATTTTAAGGCCAAGCCCGTTATTTACGGCGTAATCATGTTTACCATGATGTTCCCTATTTACGGCAGCGGCGCGGCGGCGTATAAACAGCTGTTTACTTTGGGGCTGTACGACAATCCGCTTATACTCATTAAAAGCGCGGGCGGCTACGGCGGATTTCAGTTTCTGATGCTGTATTCGTTTTTTAAGGGGCTGCCCCGGGATTATATGGAAGCTGCCGAAATCGACGGCGCGGGACATTTTTCCGTGTTCATCAGAATCATGCTGCCCATGGCGATAGGCCCTATTCTCGCCATGTGCGTAGTGTCTTTTGTCGGGTGCTGGAACGACTATATGACAGCAATAGTTTCCTTGCCGTCTTTTCCGGGGCTCGCAACGGGCTTGTATCTATACGAGCAAGCCATGAAAATGGGTATGAATTACCCCATGTATTATACGGGAACTATAATTACCGTAATACCCGTTATAGTTATATTCTGCTGCTTCCAGGACGTATTTTTATCGAATATGTCCGTGGGCGGTTTAAAAGGTTAGGAGGATTATTTATGAAAAAGTTACGGACATCTTTAGTGAGCGTTTTGGCGGCTGTTTGCTGTTGTCTGACCTCTTTGGTCGGTTGTGCGCCCAAAATACCGGACAACGAAAATACGCTCGAAATTTATGCTACGAGCGCCGGCTACGGAATAGAGTGGATCAACGACCTGATTCCCATATTCGAGGAGCAGAATCCGGGCATGAAAGTTTATCTGAATTACGACATCGGCGTGGAGCTGTGCAACAATATGCTTACCGCAGGGCCTAAGTCGAACACGGCGGACCTTATGTTTTCGCTCGAGGACTGGGGTGCGATCGTTATGAGAGGCGCCAACGGTGTAGCCGGATACGACTACGCTCTCGAGGATCTGACCGACTTCCTGGACGAGGAGGACGAAAACGGCGAAACGCTCAGAGAACGTTTCATCGACTATACGCTTTCGCCCTTGGGAATAGAATTGGACGACGGAAAAGTGCACGATTTCGCGCTTCCGTGGGCGTCTGCCGTTACCGGCATTATTTACAACAAAAACATATTCTCGGAGCATCCCGAATGGCTGTCGGATTTCGGCGGCAAAACACCCAGAACTACCGACGAGCTCATTGCGATGTGCTATAAAATTGCGGCTACCGACAGCGATACGAGCGGTAAAAAACTCGTAGCGTTCTGCAATGACAGCGTTACCGGGTATTTAAGCTACATATCCTATATATTATTCGCGCAGTATCTCAACGCCGATACCGAATTTTTCGGCGGTTTCAGCGGCGCGGGCAACTTTTACGATTATTATAATCCCATTCGCACCGACGACGCTTATAAGCTGTATTCCTCAAGCGGTACGCTGGGTCGCCTTTATACCCTGCAGGTAATGAAGCAGATCTGCAACACGGATGACGGAATTTTGAGCCCGACGGTCGCCGAGGACGATTACAGCCGCGCACAGGGCCGTTTGGTTTCCCGTCAGGGCGTTATGTCAATCAACGGCGATTGGTTCGACAACGAAATGAGCACGGCGATTTCGCAGGCGAGACAGCAAGGCAACAATTACGAATCGGGTTTGATGCGGACGCCCGTCATTTCCGCCATAAGCGACAAGCTTTCTTATTTTTCGGCGTGGTTGCCCGGTAAAGCCAATTATAACGAGGCGCAGAACGATCCTGCCGGCAGAAACGGGCTGGACGCGTGCGACAAAATGCTTGCCAAGATTGTCGACTACGTAGACGGCGGAAAGACGGGAGAGCTTCCCTCGCACGAATATGGCGGCGTGAGTTTAACCGCTACGCAGAATGATATTCGGCTGGTGGAAAATGCCCGTAAAATGTTTTCTTCGCTCGGTAGCGGACATACGGCGGTAATTCCCGCATACTCGAATGCAAAACCGCTTGCCAAAAAATTCCTTAAGTTGCTGTACGGCAAAGAAGGTTGCGAGGTTTTTCTCAACAGAACGAAGGGTGGGATTTTGCCCGTAAAACAAGACGTTGCGGCATGGAGCGGTTACTCGAACGCCACCTCTTTGCAAAAGGATATATATGCGGCAGTGCAGGAATGTACCGCCATTCAATACAGAGGCGCGGCTTGGCGCATAACGGGTCTTCCCGAGCCGACCGCAACGTTCATTAACGCGTCGTATACTCCCGAACAAAAGTTCGAAATGGATTCGCTGACGAAGTCGACGTTTGACGACATTATGCGTCAGGCGGGGCTGTAAACGGAGGTCGATCGATGAAAACGATAAAAAAATTACTTATGCTTTTTCTGTCGCTTGCGATTACCGTCACGCCGTTGCTTGCTTGTAACGGCAACGGCGGAAATACTCCGTCAAACGAGGGAAGCGTAGCCGTTTGGTCGAAGGCGTCTACCGTCACGGTGAAGAAAGAAGCGGTTTACAACGAGGCTTTTCGCGAAGCAGCCGAGTTTAAGGCGGACGGAGCGCGCGGCGAATACGTATCTTCGCAGCTTATAATAACCACCGACGGTGACAAGGAGGTGGGCGAATACAAGCTGACCGTTTCGGATCTAACGTGCGGCGAAAATAAAATCGACAAAAGCTATATAGATATCTACAACGAGAAATATATCGAAGTAATTTCGTCGCGCGCCGTGAATTCGACGGGTTTGGGGTGGTATAACGATGCCTTGCTTCCCTTCGATACTGCCGTAAAGTACGGAGAAAACCGTGTGGAAAAGAACAGCAATCAGGGTATCTACGTCGAGGTGTTCATACCGCGCGATGCAAAGGCGGGCGATTACACGGGAAGTTTTACGTTGACGATAGACGGCGAGGATAAGGCTATTCCCGCGACTGTTACAGTTTACGATTTCGACGTTCCTCGTGAGTCGCACTTCCAAACCGATTGGATAGTTAATTTAATGGCGTTCGGGGAGATGAACAACACGCCCACGATAAAGAGGACGTATTTCGATACCGTCGCAGCTTTCCGTGCGTCTGTTCATTCCATGGGAAGCGGTGCGGCAGATATAGACGAGTGGACGGAAACGGTAAGAATTTATACGAACCCCGGTTTGACCGACGAAGAGGGCAATCCGTACCTGAGCGAAAAACAGAGCAGTCTTGCCGCCATCAATCTGCCCCAAAACTACAGTGAGGAGAACGGTATCGATCTTAACTATTTCGACGCATATATCGCGCGACTTGTAATTGCGTCCGTACGCGACGGCTACGATTATATCGAAAAATGCGGCACGTACATGGGCTTTATCGACGAACCGCAATACAACAACACGTGGGATAAGGTAAAAAGGGTTTGCGCGGCGTTCGAAAACAGAAAGAAGTATTGGGCGAATCTCATCAAAACCCGCGACGTCGCTACGGTTTCGGCTAAAGCTAAGCTCAATTATCAGACGAAAAGCGGTTGGACGAGTACCGGAAAAACCGCAGCTTTGGAAAACTCGGAGCTAAGCGACGAAGCGCTATTGGATAAGCTCGAGCATTCCATGCTCATGATAGGCAATTACGTTACTATTTCTCCCGACGAAAGGTTGGACAATACGGTGACGAAGCAGTTTTGTTACGGATCGCATGCGGCGTCTACCGATTCGGAGCGTTATGAAATCGACACGTGGACGCAAGAAGAAACCGGAGGAAATTGGTGGTATGCGGCAGGTAACGGAGCATTCGGAAACCGCATCGATTCCGAACCGT
>CAZBTB010000063.1:0-7491 GCA_964494605.1 uncultured Lachnospiraceae bacterium | reverse complement strand
AGCTTTATAGAGATGACGAAAAAGTGTCAACAGTGTTGACACAATTGAGTTGGTCTAACCATTTGAAGATTATGTCGGCTTGCAAATCGCAAGAAGAACGCTATTTTTATATGGTGCTTTGTGTGAAAGAAAGATATAGTGCGCGTGAACTTGCTCGGCAGATAGACAGTGGATATTATGAGCGGTATATGCTTTCACAAAAGCCGACCACGCCGGCAATAGCCGAAGCAAAAGATAAAACGGGAAACATCTTTCTCGATACCTATACTCTTGATTTCCTTGATTTGCCTGAAACGGTTTCGGAACACGATTTGCAAAAATCGATTATTCGCAACTTGAAAAACTTTGTGCTTGAAGTAGGCAAGGACTTTACGTTTATAGGCGAAGAATATCGTTTGCAAGTAGGCAATCACGATTATTACGTGGACTTGCTGTTCTATCATAGAGGGCTTTCATGCTTGGTCGCATTCGAGTTGAAGATAGGCGAGTTTAAGGCAGAGTATGTCGGAAAGATGGGATTGTATCTTGAGGCGCTTGATCGGGAAGTGCGCAAAGAAAACGAGAATCCGAGCGTCGGCGTTATCCTTTGCGCGAAGAAAGATGACGAGGTTGTAGAGTTCGCTTTGAGCCGTAGTTTGTCGCCCACAATGGTTTCGGAATACAAGTTGAAGTTGATAGATAAGCAACTACTGCAAAACAAATTGAAAGAATATGTAGAGCTTGCTGAAGGCGATAATCAATAAATTTTTTAGAAAGTAGAAGGTGAATTCAACTTAATAATAACGGTTAAGGGAAGTTCGAACGCAACGGACTTCCTTTTTCGTGCGCCGATTATTAAAATTTTGTTTAGACTGTGAACTTTTGCCGTTTTCTACGACTTTATAGTAGAGGGAAAATTTTTTCCAAAACATTCCTACAAATAGGGGTGAAATTCAGTATGAGTAAGTGAAGGGGATTGAATTATTCCCGAAAAGGAGGTGGTGCTTATGCGCTATTAAATAGACTTGCTAGTGGTCTATAAATGCTTGCGGAAAGAGAACAAAAAAAGGGGCAAATTACAAGAATGAATACAAGTTAAAGGGAAGCAAAGGGGAAGCAAATATTTTAGGAAAACCGCCCCAAGTGGTAGCGGTTTTGTAGCAGGATAAGAAAAATGCAAATTTTGTGGCTATTTGCATTTTTGCGTTCCGCAGCGGGAAACCCGCCTTCGGACAATTCGTCCACACAAGAGAGAACAAAACAGGAGGAAAAACACATAAGCAATCAACCTATTATTTTTAACATTACATACACTCCACCGCGAATCAAAAGCAACGCTACGGCAGAGGAAAGAGCAAAGTTCGAGCGCGAACGCCCATACTACGAAATGTCCGACAGTAGCAACAATATTTACAAGTATATGACTTCAGACAGAAAGCTGAACGGCGAAAACTCCAAGACGGAAACGCGCTTGCTTATTAACTACTTCGAGAAGTCCACAGGCGTGTTCAACGGGGACGGAGTAATCTCACAAGAGCAACTGAAAGAAATCCAACAGCGAGCTAAAGCTCCAAAGAATATATGGCATGGCTTTATATCTCTGAATAAAGAAACGTCGCACAAGATAGACTCGCCTGAAAAATGTATGCGGCTTGTAAAGCGCACGTTTGGCGAATTCTTTAAAGACATGGGATTGGATACGAACAACATAGACTTAATATGTTCGTTGCATAAGGATAAGCCGCATCATCTGCACATTCATTTTTGGTTTGCCGAGAAAGAGCCGAAATGCAAGTACAGAAAGAAGCGGACGGAGTATAGGCACAAAGGCAAGATAGATAAGGCAGTATTGGATAGAATGCATGTTCGGCTTAACTTAGACATTATGGAATTGCACCCGAAACTGTATGTATCAAGAGATGAGGCTTTAAGAGAGTTAAAGAAAATCTCCGCGCTGAGAGACATATACACTAAGGACGATATAAAAGAAGCTGTGCTTGCATTAGCTAAGACAATTCCGAAAGGTTGTAGTTTTCATTACGGAAGTAAGGATATGATGCCGTACCGAGAGCAAATAGATAGGGCGGTATATAAACTCTTAATGTACGATAAGACCGCACGAAAAGCTGATTTACGTTTTGACATAGAGCTACAATCACTACGTCGAAAAGTAAATGGACTGATTAACGGTAGCGGAGAGCAAACAAACCATTACAAGATCGATCCGAAAAACATAACGCTCATAGACGAGATAGATAACGATTATAAGCGTCGGCAAGGCAATATCTTGTTGCGAACGGTAAAGTACATAAAATCCGAAACATTCGAAACGCGAATAAAGCACAAGGTGAACGACAAAGGACTCAAACGACGGCTTGCTATTTCACATAGAAAAGTAGGAAAGCTGTTTGATGGTTTAATTGCGTCGTTTGGTGGTGAAAGCGAATTGTTAGAGCGAGACTTTACAAATCGCTTACAAGAGATTGAAAAAGAAATAACACAAGAAAGGGAGGAACAGAACAATGTAGTGGAACAGGCGAAAACAAATTCAAAATGGAATTGGGGAAAATAAGCTGAAGCCAGATTAACATTCCGCAAACGTTCGACTCTTACGGAGGTAAAGCATGTCGGAAATGCAAACGGTTAAAAAGAATAATGATATTTGTATCGTTGCGGTGATATAAATTTTGACAAAATATTGACCATAGATGAGTTATATGATATAATGATTTTTATGAAAGTAAGACTGTATTCTGAATCACAAGTTAATAATTTAATGAACAAAATGGGCGATGCTTTCGATTATGCCATTAACGATTGTAAAATTGCTGGCGCAGATTTTGTTAAAATATTTGCCGCAAGCACAGTATGCAAGAAAATTGAAAACGGAGATGTGAGTTATACTGCGGGCAAAAGTGGTATCGAAATTGCAATTGAGAGTATTAATGAAATTACGGGTAAGAAATTGTGTGTAACGCCACGTGAGCGATATGAACGCACTGCCGAATACTGGTGTGGATGGGCGACTTATTATTATCAATGGTGGTCATCGCGTAAGTATGCTGATATTTTTAGAGCAGTATCATTTGAGGAGATAATGAGTTTATATCCTATGTTGCATGAAGCGAGTGAAGAAAAGTTTGTTGAGATTATTGATGATAAAATGAGGCGGGTATATCCTGATACGAATTTGAAACGGATACGCACAACGTATGGCTGTTCACAACGTGAGCTTGCGAAAATGTCGGGCGTTAGCCTTCGTTCTATCCAAATGTATGAACAGCACAATAAGAATATAAACAAAGCGCAAGTAGGGGCCGTATATTGCTTAGCAAAAGCGTTGGGCTGTACTATGGAAGATTTGTTGGAGAATTAGTATGAAAAAGATATTGAGAAATGCCATCCGTTGTAATAAATGCGGCGAAATTATTGTTTCTGAAAGCGAACACGATTACGTAACATGTAAATGTGGCGCGTGTGCTGTAGACGGTGGGCATGATTATCTTCGCAGGTGTGCACCTAGTCAAGATGATTATACAGAGCTATCAGAAATAGAAGAACTAAAAACAAATGATGCATGAATATTTAATAGAAAAAAGATGTTACGTTAAGTAGCATCTTTTCTAAACAAAAACATTCGCAAAACGGGGGGGATTTGAGTTTCCGAGTAAAATTAATTTTAGTGTAGTTGGTTGTTTCAGGGCTTGTGTGTTTATTTTGCAGAAGCCCTTTCTTTTTGGTATTTTGGAGCGGTGGCGAAGCGCAAACATTTTGATGATAAAATTTTGGGGGCAGCCCAAGACCTGTTTATTGGGTAATGGTGTGAAGAAAGCACTGTTCTTGGGGTAATGGTTGAAAAATGGGCTTCGCTGTCAGCAACATTTTAGCAAGTGAATTTTGCGACAAAATTTAGTTTTTAAGTCGATTTTCTTGCCTGCAATTTTGGGGCAGTGTTTTTTTCGCCAGAATTTAAGGGGCAAAAATTGGGGCAGTCTGCGGGGTAACGGTTTTTTAAAAGGCGCTTTTTCGGGGTAACGGTTGAAAAATGGGATTTTGAGGGACGATGCCTTCTCGATATTTTTTCGATCGTATTTTCGCATTTTTTGCACCTCCAAAATGGCACTTTTTTGCTGGGATTGCGTGGGGCAGGGCTGGGGCAGAAAAGTGAAAAATCGCTTCTAGGTGCCAAAGAACGGCTCAGAATTGAAATTTTATTTTTCAAAATGGCTTCAAGTGCCGTTAACATCTATAAGAAAAACACCCATTGAGGGTGTTTTTTGGGAGCTAGAAATCTGCTTATATTAGACTCACAAACGATTGAATTTGTTCATTGGTTGTAAGATACGTTGTTGCCAATCTTACCACGTTGTCATCATTCCAGTAATGCAAATTGTACGCCTTTCGGATTCCGGCAAATGTTTCAGGCTCTATTATCGCAAAAACCATATTGGATTGAACTTTGTAGGCTGTTTTAATACCTTTACGGGTAAGCTCTTGTTCGAGCGACTTCGCTTTCTCGTTTCCGATCCTTGCATTTTTCTGCGAATATTGAAGATAGTTCGCAAACTCCTTGCAACGGAGAACGATCATTTTTCCCATCATGGCGCCGGCTTTCGTCCCGTCGAATGAGAATGCGTCGATTCCGGTCTTTTCGATCATATCAGTTAAATTTGTGTTAAGCGCTACAATCCCGTTTCCTATCCGAGCGCCGTCCAGATATACGTAAAGCCCGATCGGGTGAGAATAATCGCAAATTGTTACAAGACGTCGATTATTGCTTTAGCAATGCACCGCTTCCTGAAAATCTCGGGAATATGATTAAATCCGCACGCGCAAAAATATGAACGTTATGGACGACGAGGCGGAATTTTATTTCGGCCCATTAGGCTTAATATGTCCGAAAAACGATATTTGCGGTGCGATTTTGATGTTGATTATTGCGCTGAGTTATGATATACTGAAGCTATAGATATTATTTTTCGAGGATAGAATGATGAAGCAAATAACTTATGCTGTAAGGAGTTTTAATTATGCAGGCAAAACTTTATTATTCTCCGAATGACGACGAAGCTATAGGCTATGACGATTCGCTGTCTATTCAGACCGCAATAGAGCTGGCTAAACTCAGCGGCGTGAATAAGGTTGTGATTCCGAGATACAACAGGCGTACCAATTCGGCTAAATGGGTGATAACGCGGACGGTTCTTCTTCCGTCCGATATTACGGTTGTTTTGAATAACTGCCATCTCGTTATGGCGGACGGCGTTGTGGGCAATGTGTTCCGCAACAGCGCGGTAAAGACAGAAAAAGCTTATGCGGTCGGGACTACGGAGAACGTAGTTCGGGATAAGTCCGAGCGCCAGAAAAATATCGTAATAAAAGGCGAGGGCTACGCTGTTATAGACGGTGGCAACAGTAATCATATTCACGAATCGAATTGGGAAACGGACGGTCTGCCGGGCCCGAAAAACAACAACCTGATTTTGATGAGCGGAGTGGACGGCTTCGAGATTTCGGACATAACCGTTACGAATTCGCGCTGGTGGGCTGTCAATATGGAATACAGCTCGCACGGCAACGTTCATGATATTTACGTATACGCACCAAATTCCGTACCCAATCAGGACGGTTTACACATAAGAGAGGGCTGCCACCATATTTCCGTTCAAAGAGTATTCGGTCAGTCGGGTGACGATTTTGTTGCGGTGTGCGCCCTTACCGCGCCCGAGGTCGGTATTCCCGAAGACGTTGACGTCGGAGTGCGCGATATTCACGATATCACGGTCAAGGATATTGTCGGCACGTCCGTAAGACAAGCAGTCGTTGCCTTACGGTGTCAGGACGACCACAAGGAGTACAATATTGCACTTGAGAACGTAATACAGAGCGACGGCGGAGACAAGAACAATTTCCCGTACTCGGCAGTAATCCGAATAGGCAGTAACGGCTATTATATGCACCACGAAGCGCCCATCGGTAACCGCCGTAATCTTACCATTAAAAACGTAATAACGCCCGTTCATACCGCGCTTGTTTTCTGCGAAGAAATGGAAGACTGCGAGTTTGAGAACATTAGGCAGGTAAGCGGCTGGACGCCCATGTATATCGACGGCGTTAAGATACGCAACCTGAAAATAAAGGGAATGTACGTTTCCGAGGATATTACGGGTTGCCCCATATTTGCGGAAAACGGACAAAGAGAAGGCGATTTCATAGAGGGGCTTGTAATAGAGGGCTTGTACTATAAGGGCAAAAACGGAATCAGCAATCTGAAAATCGATGCCCAAACCGATATTGTTGTGGACGGTAAAAAATTATGATGGAATATATTTCGGCGGATAAGAACACCGATAACGACAGAAAAGCTATCCAGGACGCGCTCGACACGGCGGCGGCGACGGGGATAGGCACGGTTCTTGTCGGAGCGGGCGAGTGAGAATTAGACGGGGCTTTGTTAATGCCCGAGTATACTCGACTTATTCTCGACGGCGCGAAGCTTTCTTTGACAAAGGATTCGGGAGAAGAAAACGTTATAAGAAACTCCCATGCAAAAACCTCTTTCGGCTATGCCAACGGAGCAATGCAAAGAGGTATAACCGTATCGGGCAGAAACGGCGCCGGCATAACCGCAAAAACGCCCGTGTTTTTGAGAAACGTCAAAAACTTTACGGTTGAGAACCTTACGCTTGTTTCCACCGAAGGCTTTGCTTTGTTCGTTATGATGGGCGCGAACGGAAAAATAAGGGACATTAACCTTGCGGGGTGCGTCAAGGGAATAGGCGTGGGAGCGACGACCAGAGATTGCTTTTTCAACGATATAACGGGCTCGGTAAAAGAAATAGCGTTCGATTTCGATAATGCGCTTTACCGCAATTTCAGCTTTACGGCAAAAGGCTACGATATTATAAATCATATAGTCCGTGACGTTAACGTTAAAACGGAAAATGATTTCGCGCATTTCGACGGCGAGGGAAAAATAAATCCCGTACTGTCCGATAAAGTGGGACGAATTGTCTTTACGAATATTACGGCGGATAAACCCGAAAATAAGCCTGCGTTTAATATAGAGAGCGCGTTCGATATAGTGCTTCAGGATATAAAAACCGAAGGGACGGTTGTCAATGAAAATCTGACTCCTCAGCAGGTTTATTTATATAAAAATTGAATAGATAAAAGCGTTATTCCGCGGAATAGCGTTTTTTTATTTCCTTAATAGTAAGAGAACAAGCATAGGGAAAATACTTGCTTTTGTGGAATTACGGGGGTATAATACAAGTGAAAAAGGCGGAATGGATTTATGACTTACACCGACGAACAGCGGTTTTCGGCAACGAAGCGGACAAGTAAATCGAATTTGGATCTGGACATTCAGGGGCTAAAGCTGAATACGTTTTGGTGCAGGTTGCATTTCCGCAGCCGTGAAGAATTCAACGATGCGGAGCATAAGCACTCACATTACGAATTGCATTTAGGCTTAGCCGGGACGTGCGTTATAGAAACGGACGGAAAGAC
>CAZBTB010000062.1:0-7542 GCA_964494605.1 uncultured Lachnospiraceae bacterium | reverse complement strand
ACTGGTTAATAGTTGGCATTATTACTCTACCTCCTTTTAGTAGTCTCGCCCGCTCACTTAAAGCAGGACTTGTTTTCGACCGCAGTCAAAGTCGCGCGCGAAAAATTCCGCGCACCCGATTATTATACTTGTTTTAAAGGGCATTTGTCAACGGTTTTAACCAAACTTTACCGTTTTTTTACTTGAAATTTAGGTCAAACTCACCAAAATACTTTAAAAAAGTTTCTATAGGTGCAAAACGGTTGCAAATTTTCCCCGTTTACATTATAATGTTTGTAATCTATAAGTTATTTGTGTATACTCAAGGAGGAATCAATTCTATGAAATCCGTTAAAATTTCGCTGAGCATGGCGGAGAGCGTCAAACAGTTCGTTAACATCGTATCCAAGTATCCTTACGATATCGATCTGAGAAGCGCACGCTACGTAATCGACGCAAAGAGCCTTCTCGGCATCTTCAGTCTTGACTTAAGTAAGCCCGTTGTGCTTGAGATTCAGTCGGACAACTGCGACGATTTGTTAAAAGAACTCAAGCCTTTCGTCGTAGCGTAAGTCAAAGCCTGTAACAACTGCGTCCCGATAGTTCCCCTATCGGGACGTTTTATTCTGTAATTCAGAGTGACGAAAAGTGGAAGAACTACTTAAAAACGATATAATAGAACTAACCGTAACCAATCTCGGCTCGGAGGGCGAAGGCGTGGCGCGAGCGGGCGGCAAAACGGTTTTTATCCGCGGTGCGCTTAAGGGCGAACGGGTAAGAGCGAAAATAATCGCGGTAAAGCCGCGGTTCGACGTCGCGCTGTTGGAAAAGGTTTTATCGCCTTCACCCGATAGAGTTACGCCCGACTGTCCGCTTTTTAATAAATGCGGCGGCTGCGACCTCCAGCACTTAAGCTACGAGGCGGAACTGAAATTCAAACGCGCACTTATTGAAGAAACGTTCTTAAAGGTGGGCGGTTTAACCGTAACCGCCGAGGAAGTCGAGCCGTCGCCCCGATCGCTGAGATACCGCAACAAGCTGTCTTTGCCCGTGCGCTGTGTCCGCGGCGAAACAAAAATAGGACTTTTCGCCAAAAACAGCCACCGTATAGTGGAAACCAACGACTGCCTTTTGCAGTACGAATGGAACATTCCTCTCATTGCCGCACTCAAAGAATTTTTAGAAGCGAGCGGCTACGTCGGCTACGACGAAGAAACGGGCAAAGGCGATATTCGGCATATCGTCGCTCGCGGATTAAACGGTAAGCTTTGCGTAACACTCGTTACAACCGCAAAGCTCGATTGCGCGGACTTCGGCAAAAGGTTAAAAGAGATAAACCCAAACTCGGAGCTGTGGTTGAATATAAACACGCGCCGCGACAACGTTATCTTAGGGCGCGAGTGGCATAAAGTTTTCGGGTCGGACAGCGAAACGGTTATCGAGGGCTTGAAAACCGAAATCCACCCTGCCGGCTTTTTCCAGGTAAACGACTATATCCGCGAACGGCTTTACTCATACGTAGCCGATATGAGCGCAGGCGGCGCGGCTGTCGAAGCCTACAGCGGCGCTGGACTACTTTCAGCGCGCTTAAGCCGTAATGCCAAAACAGTGTTCGGTATAGAAATCAACGAACAAGCGCACACCGCCGCCCTCAAGCTAAAAGCGGACAATAATTTAGACAACTTCTTCCCTGTCCTCGGCGACGTAAGCGAAAAACTTCCCGATGTCTTAAAAAAATGCGCCGATATCTCAGGTAGCTCCGCCGACACCTTTGTCGTCCTCGACCCGCCCCGCGCAGGCATTTCCGAATCCGCCGCAAACACGCTCGTAAATTCGGGCGCGGACAACATAGTTTATATCAGTTGCAACCCAGCCACTCTCGCCCGTGACGCCAAACGCCTGTCGGACGGCGGCTACGAAATACAATCGGTCAAACCGTTTGATATGTTTTCCCGCACCGCAAATGTAGAAACGGTTGTACGCTTTCGCAGAAAGCGTTTTTAAGCAAGCGCAATTTGCGCAGCATTTTACATGCGGAAGCATATTACGCTGGCTTAAAAGGATTGCGTGCAAACGCATAAACGTTTCGGTCTTTGCGTGTGCGCGCCGTCGGAGTAGGACAAACATATATGTCCGCAGGGCAATATATGTTTCACCGCACCGCAAATGTAGAAACGGTCGTGCATTTCTCCAAAAAACAATAAGGATATATTATAATGAACAAAATAACGGTAAAATTCGTAAAAGACAACGAAATCAAACTTGAAAAAACCTGCGAAGTGCCTCACGGGCTCGAATGTTCGTACGCTTACGAAATATTGAAAGCATACGAAACACAGTTGCGCGATTGCGAAATGTTGGCGTTTATCAATGGCGAAACCTTTGTTCCGACATGCACGGTCGAAAACCTACCGCTCGCCGACGTTAAAGTTACCTCCGAAAAAAAAGACGGATCTAAAGAAGAACACACCTTTACCTGCATTGCCGATATGTCGTTTCATAAATTTGTGGAATTTTTATCGGAATACATCAACATAAAACAAGACTACAAAACTACTGTAATCGCCCGTAAAGAACACGGCAGCACAATCACCGATACTTGCACAACACGTTTTGTCAAGCGTTATACACTTGCCGAATTACTCGCCCTCGACGCTCAAGATAAAGCATCCAAATAAAATAAAGCTCCGTTTTAATACGGAGCTTTTGTATTAGCGTTTTTTAATTTTGACTACCAAAAAGATTATTGCACCGGCAACCAAAACCGCGCCGCCGATTATCAAAATAAGCCAACGCTTATCGAACTGAGGCAAATCGGGCTCGGTATCTTCGGGTTCGGGTTTGAGTTGCTCTTCGCCGTCGGTGCTCTGCACGGGCGGAGTTTCGAGACTTTCAGGTGTTTCGGGATTTTCGGATGTTGAAGGTTCAGTCGGTTTTGCTACCGTTTCGGTTTCCGAATAATTCCGACCGTCGAACTCGACGGTTGCCGTAAATTTCGATGAATTCTCCAGTGTCTCGGATGTCACCGTTGCGCTTAAACTTTTGTCATGTCCGCAAACCGAGCAAGTAAAGAATGCACTTGCGGAAGTGAAATCGTCATTCCACTGCCACACGGGATCGGAATAGACGTGATTTTCGCTATACACGGCGTAAACGCTTAAATTCCCCGACACCGCGTCAAGATCAACTGCAGTACCGTTTTCTGTTACCCAACCGTCGAAAGTGCGACACTGTTTTACCGGTGCGGAGTCGGCTGTAACAAAACCGCCCTTGACCGTATTCTTAACAAACAGAACCTCATTGCCGTCGTAGAAGGTTACGGCGCACGGCTCACCCAAAACAGCTTGACCGCTTTTGTTCGCGGCAACAGCATAAGAACTATTATTTGAAGTAAAAACGTTTTCGACAAATTTGTCGGCAAAGACTCTGTCGGGATTTTCAAGTGTAATTCCTATTTCCGAAGCAGGCGTGTCCACAACGTCAATAACAGTACTGCCGCCGAGGTACAAATCGGTTGAATTGCCCTTTATACTGCCGCCGATAAGACTAAACCCGCCGTCGCCCGTTATTTTTACACCGCCGACGTTACCGGTAACGGTACCGCCCTTTAACGTCATACTTCCCGCGGTCACCGTAAACGCAAAGCCGTCCGCGCCTATTACAGCACCACCGTTTAATAAAACGGTTTCGCCGTTTATTTCCGTATCGTGCTCGCGCGTTTTGTTTGTGTCGTCCAAAACAAAGTCACTTGTAACTTCTGCTTTTCCGCCGTTAAGCTCGATTACAAAACCGCTTAAATCAAGCGTAATATTCTTATCCACCGTCAAGGTTTCACTTAGCTCAACGTCGTCAAGCAACCTCAATACGTCGCCGTCGGCGGCAATTTCCAACGCCTCCGATAAATCGAACACCTCGTCGTAAAACTCGCCGTCGCGCTCGATTTCGACAGCCGCGCCTCCTATGTCCAACGCGTCCGTTTTCTCTGCCGTGCAAATAGAAAATGCCGCTGTGATTACCGCAAAAAGTAACACGAACGGCATTAGCATTATCCGAAATATTTTATTGTTCATGGCTTTTTCCTTTGATTTACTTTTTAACAATTATAAATCAAATTCCATGCGGAGTCAATTACATATGGGCAATTTTACCAAAATTTTCCAATTTAACCGTATTAAAACGGCAGGTCGCATTGCCTGCCGTTTTAATATGGTTTATTTCTTAATGACAACCTCGTGCCCGGTCTTTGCCGATTCGTAGATAGCGTCGAGAATTTTCATCATCTCCACGCCGTCGGCGGCATCGGCTACAAGCGGCGTGCCGTCCTTAGCGGCGGAAACGAAACAGTCGATTTCCGCTTGGAAAGCGTTATCTATATCGAGGTCGGTAGGCTGAGCAAACGTAACGTCAACCAATCGGTCGTCCATTTCGGAAAAATAAGTGATCGATGGGTCGAGTCTTACTCCGCCCTTATCGCCGAATAATTCTATCTTACCGTTGTCCGCACCCGTATTCAGACTGAAGCTCGCGTCTACCTGTAAAACGCTGCCGTTATCGAAACGAATCATTGCGGTAGCGAGATCCTCTACGTCGCATATATCTTTTTTGCCGTCAAAATCCGTCGAAACGTAAGCCTTTTCGGACTTGATGTTGGATCGGTTGTAAAGCTTGGTAAAGGTTGCGCCGTACACCGAAACGGGCTTGGGGCTACCCTCGAGATAACGGACAAGGTCGATTACGTGAACGCCGAGGTCGATGAGCGGGCCGCCGCCGCTGCGCGACTTGTCGCCGAACCAGCCGCCGGGATTGCCGTTGCGGCGGATATAGTTGGCTTTGGCGTAGTAAATCTCACCCAGCCTGCCGTTATCCCTAAGCTCGCACACCATACGCGCGTCGCGTCCGAAACGACGGACAAAACCGACGGCAAGCAGCTTTTTGTTCTTTACCGCGGCGGCGCGCATCTCTTCGGCGTCCTTTGCGTTAAGCGCCATAGGCTTTTCGCACAACACGTGCTTGCCTGCGTTTAGCGCCGCTATCACGCAGGGCTTATGCGCGCTGTTCCAGGTGCAAACGCTGACGAGATCTATCTCGGGCAGATCTTTCAGCATGGTTTCGCAATCGGTATAAAGCTTGGTTATTCCGTAGCGCTCCCCCTTGAGCTTAAGCGTTTTTTCATTGACGTCGCAAAGAGCGTACAGCTCCGCGTCGGGATTTTTCAGATAAGCGCCTATGTGCGCATGCGAAATGTTCCCCACTCCGATAACGGCAACTTTTAACATTTTATTTTTCTCCTTATAAAAAACGTATTTGAAAACGCAGGCGCGCCGTAGACGGACAACAGGCGGCAAACTCCGAGGGCGCGTAGTAAAACCTACGTAACCGAGGCAGTTATGCCGCACGTAGTTCGTATACGACGATGCATCCGTTTTCAAACCTCAGATTAAATATACTTCTTTAAAAAATCCACCGCAAGCGCAATATCCTTTTCGGGCGTATCGCCGCACTCGCGCTCGATGGTCAGGAATCCGTCGAAGCCTATGCTTTTTAGCGCCGCGATATAACCGTCCCAAGGAACGTTGCCCTGTCCTAACGGCATTTCGGCAATGCTTTCCCAGCCTGCGGGCTCGAGTCCGAAGAATTCTGCCGCATACATTCTTTTGGTATCCACTGGATACTTTTGGATTCCGTCCTTGGCGTGCGTGTGAACTATGTAATTCTTAAGCGTCATAACCGCGTTAACGGGGTCGTCGCCAGAGCACATAACAAGGTTGGCGGGGTCGAGATTAACACCCACGCCGCGACTGCCGAGATCGTCGAGGAAGGACTTCAACAAAACCGCTTTTTCCGGCCCCGTCTCGACTGCGAAGTGTCCGCCGAGGTCGTCGGCGAATAAAGCCAGTTCGCGGCAAACTCTTTGCATACTCTCGTACTGCGGACAGTTTTTGTCCTCGGGCACAACGCCGATATGCGTCGTAACCACGTCAGTGCCGAGCCGAAGCGCCATTTCCATGATCTTGCGCTCTTTTTCGATAAGCGCACGGTCCTCGGTGTAATACATTGCACAGCCGAAATCTCCGCAAAGCGCGCTCACTTTAAGTCCCGCGCCATCAAGCTTTTTCTTTAATTCGGTCAGCTCCGCCTTGGACTTGTTTACGTTAAGCGTCTCCGTGTCCGCATAAATCTGAAGCCCGTCGATTCCGAGCTTAACCGCCTCTTTAATAACCTCGTCCATGGGTTTACGGAAGCTTTCGAACATTGCACCTATTTTCATTTTTTACTCCCCTCGGGCATTGTTGCCCGATAATATAATTTCGTTATATCTATTTTACCGCAACAAAACCGTCCCAATCAATGCCCGTCATTTACCGATTTTTTATTCTCACTTGACTTTGTTTTCTCAATACAAAAATTATAGCACTGAAAATTGTCTTTTTCAATGCTATTATTGCGATATTTATTGCAAATATTGTTCTTTCGCTAAATCTCGTCTACTATTGCCGCGATCGCGCCTAAGTAGCTCTCAACCGTTACGCGGTCGGCAACCTCTTTTAACACGTCTGCCGCGTTGCCCACGGCATATCCAACGTCCGCGAACTTAATCATCGACAGGTCGTTTTCGTTATCGCCCACGCAGACGATTTTATCGAACTTCTTATTCAGCATGGGCAACATCTTCTCTATCGCCTCGCCCTTGCCGCTGCCTAACGGACAAATCTCCAATGTGTCCCCCCATGACCTGTCTATCTTGAATAAGTGTCCGAACCTCTCGCGGCACGCACGGTAATTAACCTCGCCGTCCTCACCCGACCTATGATAAACAATCATCTTGTAAACGGGAAACTTAGGCGCGGCTAAAAACTTATCGAGGTCGTCGCCCTTATAAAAGTGGTGAAACTTAAAGTCGTTGTCCGTAATGCGCATGTATATGTAAGAGTCCTGCCTCTCGCCCAAAAAACGCACCACGTCATTCAATTCCCTGCCTAAAGTGTACGAATATACCGCGCGCCGATCTTTTATAGAATAGATTGCAGTGCCGTTGCTCGCAATGCACAAATCCTCAAGCGGTATAAGCTCTTTAAGTCTTGAAATCTCGTCGGGGTTTCTGCCCGAAACGCACGCAAACGTTCCGCCGTTTTCCACAAAATACTTAATTGCCTCGATATTATTCTTGGGTATTGACGCAAACCACGGCTCGCCCGCTTTCTCAACGTGACGGTTGGACGTCAACGTCATATCGTAATCACTGCACAATAAAATTCCGTCGTACTTTTTCATATCTGAAAGTCTATCACAAAAAGATAATTTTTGCAATCCTTTTTAATAATAAAGTGGAGATTCCTCGTCGCGTAACCGCTCACTCGGAATGACAATTATAGCCCCTGCTATGTAATGCCATTTCGAACGAAGTGAGAAATCTCCACCGATTAAATTAATAATTGTTGGGATTCCTCGTCGAGTCTCGTTACACTCGTCTCTCACTCGGAATGACAATTATAGCCCCTGCTATGTAATGTCATTTCGCTAGCCGAGCGAAGCGAACGCCACGAAGTAACGCGTAGCGGAGAA
>CAZBTB010000061.1:0-7713 GCA_964494605.1 uncultured Lachnospiraceae bacterium | reverse complement strand
GAGCTTTTACGAACAGTTAAAGTGTTTGACGGACGGGGTTGCGTTGCTTCCGTCCCGAGACGATACGCTGGTTTACCGCGACGCGCTGTCGGGCGAAAACGTTTTACTGAGACTTAAAACGCTGTACGAGCTTGCCTCGGGTAAGCTAAAAGCCGTCGTTTGTCCGGTCGAAACGGTTATGCAGATTTTTCCCGATAGATCTGCGTTTCTGGATAAGTCGGTCCGATTTATCAAGGGCGGAAGCTACGACTTGACCGAGGTTACGAAAAAGCTTGTCGCGGCGGGATATAAGCGCGAGCCTCAGCTTACCGACGTAGGGCGGTTCTCGCTCCGCGGCGATATTCTCGACGTTTGGTCGGTAGCGGAATCCAAGCCTGCCAGAATAGAGTTTTTCGGGGACGAGGTGGACGGGATCCGTTATTTCGACGCCGACAATCAGCTGTCGGGCGAAACGGCGGAAAGCTACGACGTTTCGCCCGTAACCGAATTTTTTGCCGACGAAGCTACGGCGCAAAATATTATCGAAAAGCTTAGTAGTCCTGAAGTTCACAATAAGCTCGAACCCGATTATGCGACAAAGGCGCGCGAGCTGTCGGGGACGCTTATAGCCAGGCTGACGTCGGGCGATCGCAGTCTCGCGCTCGGCTATTTGTTGCCGCTTACCGACCACTCGGACATTTGGACGTTCGGAGACTTTTCGGGCGCGGTGTTCGACGAGGTCAAACAGATCTGCGACAATTCCGACATTCACGCCGCCGAGCATGCAAACAGATTCGCTACGCTATTAAGCCGCGGCGAAACTTTGCCGTTTGCGCTTAATCAGCTTGTAGATAAAAATACCGCGCTTAAAGCGGAAGACAGAGCGCTTGCTTTTCACAGCGTAATGAATGCCAACCGCATTTTTACGCCCGACGCGGTTTTTAATTTCAAGACCATGGAGTGCCCAGCGTATTACCGCGATTTCAGGCTTTTGGCCGACGACGTTAAAAACTGGGTCAACCGCGGTTACACGGTATATCTGACAACTCCTTCGGACGGACTGTACGAGTCGATAAAAGGGTTCTTTGCCGATAACGATATTATATATTCCGTTGGCTACGGCGAGGGCGGAATTAGATTAGTGCGCGACGCCGCCGAAAAAGGCTGTGTTTTCCATAACGAGAAGGTCGTTGTTATCGGCGCGGCGGATTTAAGCCGCAAAAACCCCAAAAAGACGATAAAACGCGCCAAAAGCGACGTTTGGGGCGAGGCGAAACCGGGCGAATACGTCGTTCACGAACTGCACGGCGTGGGCAGGTTCGAGGGAATAGTAAAACTCGAGGTGAGCGGAGCGCGGCGCGACTACCTGCTTGTATCGTATGCGGGCGAGGATAAGCTGTATGTTCCCATCGAGAACATGGACACGCTGACTAAGTACGTTGCCGAGGGCACGCCCAAGCTAAACAAGATAGGCGGCGCGGACTTTGCTCGCATTAAGGAAAAGGTAAGTAAGTCCGTCAAGGAGCTTGCGGTAAACCTTGTAGAGCTGTACGGCGAGCGACTTAACGGCAAGCGGCACCGTTACAGCGAGGACGACTCGCTTCTTAACGAGTTCGAGGCAAGCTTCGAGCATACCGAAACCGAAGATCAGCTTACCGCTATCGAAGAGGGATTAAAGGATTTAAAACAGGGCAAAATTATGGATAGGCTGTTGTGCGGCGACGTCGGTTACGGTAAAACCGAGGTTGCGCTCCGTCTTGCCTTTAAGGTCATAGCCGAGGGTAAACAGGTTGCCTTCCTTTCTCCCACGACCATACTTGCAAAACAACACTACGAAACGGTTGTAAAACGAATGGAGCCGTTCGGCGTAAAAGCGGGCAGGCTTACGCGCTTCGACACCAAAGCCGAGCAGGCGGAAACCGTTGCCCAGCTAAAGGCAGGCAAAATCGATATCGTTGTCGGCACTCACAGGCTTTTGAGTAAAGACGTGGATTTTGCGGACCTGGGGCTGTTGATACTCGACGAAGAACAGCGGTTCGGCGTTTCGGATAAAGAGAAGATTAAGGACTTAAAGCGCGGCGTAAACGTGCTTACTTTATCGGCAACGCCCATTCCGCGCACGCTCCACATGTCGCTCGTCGGCATAAGGGACATAAGTGTTTTGGACACTCCGCCTTCGGCTCGGATACCCGTTCAGACTTACGTACTCGAGTACAGCGAAACGCTTGTGGCGGACGCTTGCACGCGAGAGATCAACCGCGGAGGTCAGGTCTTTATAGTCTACAACCGCGTGACCGATATAGCCGCGTTTGCGGCGCGTATTCAAGCGCTCGTGCCGTCGGCAAAAGTCACGTTTGCGCACGGACAGATGTCAGAGGACGTACTCGAGCGCACCGTGGAGAATTTCGTCGAGGGCAAAAGCGATATTCTCGTTTCGTCAACTATTATCGAAAACGGCATAGACATTGCCCGCGCAAATACCATGATCGTCGTTAATTCCGACAGGCTTGGACTTTCGCAGCTCTATCAGCTCAGAGGCAGAGTGGGCAGGAGCAACCGCCTGGCTTACGTGTTCTTTACCTTCGACGGGCGGAAAACCCTCACCGATACGGCGTACCAACGTCTTGACGCAATCACGCAGTTTACCGAGTTCGGCAGCGGTTTTAAGATTGCAATGCGCGATCTCGAGATACGCGGCGCGGGTTCGGTTCTGGGCGCGCAGCAGCACGGGCATATGGAAAAAGTGGGTTACGACATGTACTGTAAGCTCCTCGGCGAGGCGGTCGGCGAGCTTCGCGGCGAAAAAAAGGTTGCAAAAAAAGAAGTGCGCGCCGTTGTCGATTACGGGCTGTTTATCCCCGAAGGGTACATTACCGACCGCGAGTGGCGCCTTAGAATTTACTCGAGGATAGCCAAAACCGCTACGCTCAAAGAGCGCGACAAGCTTTTGGGCGACCTCGGCGACGTGTACGGCGCTGTTCCCGATTCGGTCAAAAACCTCGTGGACGTTGCGCTTATCAAGAATCTGGCAGCTAACGTCGGCGCGGAAAAAGTGACGTTAAAACGAGGCGAAAGCTCGGTGGGGTTCGGCAAAATTATGGATATCGCCAACGACGTCAATGCCGAAGCAACCAAATTCGAAGGCAAACTCATTGCGGCGACTGCGACGCTCAGATTTCCTTCTGCGACCAAAATGCTCAAATTTTTACTTAATTGCGCCAAATTAAGCCGATAAACGATTGCTTTTTTTTGCAAAGAATAGTATAATAAAACTTAGCTACGTATATAATGCGCTTAAACCGATATTGAGAGGACAAAGATGCGTAAAAGAATAATATGTATTTTATTAACCGCAATATTGAGCATTTCCCTTTTTACGGGTTGCTCGCTTTTTTCGTACGATTCCGAGAAAGACAGTATGCAGGTGGTCGCAACACTCGCACCCGTTCAGATAACCGAAAACGCGGTTTATACCATTGACGCAGAATGCAAGGAAGCAAAGAAGTACGTTACCGAGGAAAAGAAGATTTACAAGTACGAGCTTGTGTCCACCTTCAATAATATCGGACAAACCCTTGTACAAAGTTACGGTTATTCGCTCGAGGACGCGCTGGATTATGTTGTCAATCAGCTCATTACCCGTCAGATACTCCTCAATGAAGCCGACGCTCAGATAAGCTTCGGTAACATCACTTGGGGCCAGAACGAAGAAAATCAGGTTCTCGAAGGAATTTACAACTCGGTTGACTCTCAGCTTGCCTCTATCAGAAACACAATCTTAGAAAGCCGCGGCGAAGAGACGCCGGGGACAAGCTCGTCCGACAGTAGCTCCGACAGCACGGATACAACCTATCCCGTGCCCGAAGTCGAGGAAGAGGGCAAGTACGACCGCTATTCGCGCAGTGAACTTATTGCCGAGGCGCTTGAGCGTATCGAGGGACTTGACTCGGAGCAGGCCGAAGAGTATTCCGACTACAAGCTCCGCGCAAAATTGGAGAATGCGGATCTGCAGAACGTCGAAAAGTTCAGACCGGACACCGTGAGATATCCGGGCTTTTACGGCAGCGACAAATTAAAGTCGCTCGAATTAGAGGCTATGCGCCGCTTTATCAGTGACTTAAAAGACACCGTAAAGGACGACTTCCGTATTTCCGCAGCCGATAAAAAGGTATACAACGAAGAACTTGAAAACCTCGAAAAGATAGGCAACGAAAAGGGACTTTCCTACGTTTATCCCGAGCTCGGCGACACCAAGCTCTTGCAGTTCTTGGTAGGCGACAACTACAGAATGAACGTTAAGATCGATTTGTTGCAACAGCACATCACCGACAGCGTTGACGTATTAGACGCCGACGTGCAGAACAGTTACAACGATTTGCTCACTCAGCAAATGGGCAAGTACGCAAACGTCGACTCGTTCTATACGGACGTAAAAGGCGGCAACGTCGATCCCATGGTGTACTATACAAACGGCGATTATTACTTTGTAAAGCATATCCTCGTTCCGTTTAACGACAACCAGACGGCTCAGCTTGCCGCGTTTAAGGCAGGCAAGGGCAATATCAAAGGCGATCCTGCGATTGCGGAATTCAAAGCAAATCTCGGTAAGACCGTAGTCGGCTACGAGCACCGCGACGGCGAGAATTACGGCTTGCCGCTCACGATCGACGAGATTTACGCCGATATCGTTCGTCAGATGGCACAAGTCACGGACTTAAAAGACAGAGACCGCAAGTTCGACGAGCTTATCTATAAATACAACACCGATACCGGTATCTTCGGCAAAGAGCTCGGCTACGCGGTTAAAGGAAAGCTGTCCGCTAACGAAGAGTACGATTCGACCTATATGGAAGAGTTCTCACGCGCCGCCGATAAGCTGTTCCGCGAGGGTGAAGAAGGAGCGATTAGCGAGTTTGTCGCTACCGATTACGGCGTTCACTTATTGTACCTGTCGCGCATTATTCCCGAAGGCGGCTTGACGGTAGGTATCAATGATTATATTTCCTACGGCAAGCACACCACCGTTTACGAAAAGCTCGAAGCTACTTTAAGAACGCAAAAGCTTAACGAGCGTTTCACTAAGTGGCAGCAGAACAAAGTCGGCTATTACTTCACGGTAGCGGAAAATGTCGTGACCCGCAACGAAAAGGCTTACGAAAACTTAAAGAAAAGTAAATAAGTTTTACAATTAAAAATAACTGAAAAGCCCCGGAAGTCGATTAAAACTTTCGGGGCTTTTATTTGTTATGGAATTACGCAACTAAGACGAACATGAATAAAAGATTTCGGAAAAAGCAATACTGTTATATTCCCTATAGCGATTATATGTTATAATGATATTGTCAAAGACATCATGCTTTGAGAATTATACTAAAGGAGAATATGTATGTTAATAACGGACGGCGATAAACTGAAAAAATATAATTCGGAATACCGTTTATGGCAAGGTATACCCGGCATAGCCATAACGCCGAAAGGTAGAATTTTTCTGACGTTTTATTCGGGAGGCATAAAAGAACAAATCGGAAATTATGTCGTCCTTTTGAAATCCGATGACGGAAAAGATTTCAGCGAACCTATTGCAGTTGCCTTTGAAGAAGGGCATCGCTGCTATGATTCATGCTTGTGGATAGATCCTATCGGGAGAATGTGGTTCACATGGTCTTATGCGCCCGATCATGCAGTATATGCAGTGATTTGCGATGACCCTGACTCGGATGAGCTTGTGTGGAGTAAGGAAAGAATAATAGGCAAGGATGTTATGATGAATAAACCTACGGTTCTTTCTACGGGAGAATGGTTTTTTCCGATAGCTGTTTGGAAGCGTGACGTGTGTCCGTCACTTCCGAGTATTCCGATTGATTATGCTACGCAGGATATCGAAAGAGGTCCTTTCGTATACAAAACGATCGATAACGGAGTAAGTTTTGAAAAGCTTGGGAAAGCCGAGGTTAAAGATCGTTCCTTTGACGAACACATGTTTCTTGAATTTAAAGACGGCAGTCTCGGTATGTATGTAAGAACTGTTTACGGAATAGGAGTAGCCTACTCATTCGACAGAGGAAAAACCTGGACGGAAGGAAAGGATTCGGGCTTGGGAGGACCGAGTTCGAGATTTTTCATCAGACGTTTAAAATCAGGACGTATTCTTTTAATCAATCATTATAATTTTAATAACAGAAACAATCTTACTGCTATGTTGTCCGAGGATGAATGTAAGACTTGGAAATATTCCTTGCTTTTAGATGAACGGGATTGGGTATCTTACCCTGACGCGGTTGAAGGTGAAGACGGATATATTTATATTACCTATGACAGAGAGCGGGGATCATTTCTGAATGCTCTGGGGGATGCTTATTCACAAGCAAGAGAAATATTAATTGCCAAAATCACGGAAGACGATATTATAAACGGTAGAATTACCGATAGCGGAAGCTACCTGAAAAAAGTTGCTTCGAAACTTGGAAAATATGCATTGGAAGCAGAAAATCCGTATAATGAAATCAACAGATTTTCCGTTAACGAATTGGTTAAGTACTTATCCGTGCAATCCCCGGATGATATCATACCGTACCTTTTTGAGCATTACCGGATAAATTGCATGAATATGCATGGAATCGATAGCAAAAAACTGGACTTGCTTCTTGATAAGCTGAAATGCGGAACCGGCGATAAAGAGAAAGTGTTGAGAGAAATCATTCTCCTTGTTCGCTCCGTCACCGATTTTGAAGAAGAAAGAATCCCGATTGTAGAATTAATTAAAGAAAACATTCAAAATAATTTTACGGAGAATTTATCTATAGAGCAACTTGCCGATTTGATTGGAATAAGTAAATATTACATGTGCCACTTGTTTAAAAAAGCTACGGGAATGTCAATCGGAAATTATGCAAAAGAAATCAGAATTTCGAAAGCGAAAGAGTATCTTATAAATTCCGATAAATCGATAACCGATATTGCATATGAGTGTGGGTATGAAAACAGCGGTTATTTTGCGGAAGTGTTCATTACATCGGAAAAGGTTACGCCAAGCCAATACAGAAAGCTGTTGAAAAACAGTAATGCCAAAGACAAAAATGTCATTTATTACAGTATGCTCAATCACATGGATTTACTCGGAGACCTCGAAATAGGAAATCTTTCGAAAAGTAATAAAATAAAGAACTATGTAGTAACGATGCCGTCTGAAAAATACAAATTTCTTCATGAAGCGGCAATCATCGAATATCATAACGTTTTGTTCGCTGCATGGTACAATAACAAAAAATGCGAACTGTGCGGTGAAACGCCTATTCGTTTTTCAATCTCCCGCGATAAAGGTAAAACATGGAGTGAACCCGCAACTATAATTAATGACGAAAGCGAGAAAATACTGTATTGTCCTCCTGTGTTCGGTATATGCGACGATAAACTATATATGTTTATAAACCGGATGGTTTCCGCCGATCATATTCATTCACTGGATTTGTACGAATATGACGAAAATGAAAAAACATTCGGAATCCTTTGGTCAAAGCCTATACCGTTTAAGTTGAATACGAATGTTTATACCATGCCGAACGGAAAGCTGATTTTGCCCGGTAGAGTGGGGGAGATTGACAAATTCCCGATTACCCCTGCCGTCTTTATATCCGATTCCGGTAAAATCGACGGTGAATGGAGAACGGTCAAGATACAAAACGACGGTACGCTTGCAGATGGCTCGCAATATGTACACCCCGAAGTTTCTCTTAT
>CAZBTB010000060.1:0-7723 GCA_964494605.1 uncultured Lachnospiraceae bacterium | reverse complement strand
AGCCCGAAGCCGTACAAGCAGCCGTGGGAAACGCCGTCGCGGGTTCGCTTCCGTTGACGCCGTTATCGCCGCCTTGCGATTGAACGCGAAGTCCGTGCGGACCGTCCGAAGTTCGTACCGACGGAATACCCAGTCTCGGCACCGGATTTGTAAACATAAAATCCGTTCCCGCCAAAAGCGCCGCCTTTTCTTCGAGCGTCAGTTGTTCCGTCATCTCAGTAATATCCACCATAATAGCCTTCTAAATCTTCGATAGTATTATTATAGCATATTTTACCGATAATTTCTTTCATATTTGTTTCGTTTTCGTAATATTTGTTTTATTTTTCAGGGCATTGTAATTGATTTACTCTTACCGTTATGCTATAATTGTTTTATGGAAAACTTGGATTTACAATATATTTGCACGGTAATAGGCAATTTATCGGGAATTCCCATTCGCTTATACACAAATAACGAATTAGTGTTTTACCATTCCATCGTAAACCTACCCAAAGACCCGATGATACTATACGAAAACGAGATATTCGGCATAAAATCCAAACTCGGCTATTATATCACACCTATTTTCAACTATTACGGCATAGTTAATTTTTCAGGCAATAAGATGATTATAGGTCCGTCGCGCCAAATCAGTGCAAACGAAAAAGACTTGAGAGAACTTGCTTTCAGGTTGAATTTAGTACAGGAAAATGCAGACGAATTCGTTACTGCCATGCAGAGTATCGTAAATATGCCGCTCGACAGTATTATGCAAATGCTGTGCGTTCTCAACCATTTGTTCAACGGCGAAAAGCTCAGGCTCGAAGATATAAAAATCTACGATTCGTATCAAACGGCCTTGAAACACACAATCGAAAGCGAGCGAACGGAAAAACGATTTGATACTCTGTCCGAAACTCGGCAACAGCAAGAAGTACACAATACGCTCGCTCTCGAACAAACTGTCATGAACATTGTCCGCAAGGGTGATACGGCAGCACTACGCGAATGGATAAATTCCGCGCCCGCCGTGCGCGGCGGAATCCTCGCAAGCAACGAATTGCGCCAATTAAAAAATATGATAATCGTAACGACTACTCTTGCCTCCCGAAATGCAATTCGCGGCGGTATGGACGCGGAAGAAGCGCTTTCTCTCAGCGATTCATATATACAAAAGAGCGAGCTGATAAACTCGTTCTCAGGTTTAACGAATCTTCAATACCGCGTCATAATGGATTTTACCGAACGTGTCGAGCGAATCCGAATGGGTAAAAATCAATCAAAGCTTGTATTGGATATTTCCAACTATATCCAGCACCACTTATCGGACGCAATCACCACGGAAGACCTTGCAAAGCACTTGTTTATAAGCCGTTCACGCCTCTCCACAAAATTCAAGGCGGAAACGGGCATAAATCTTTCTGACTTTATCATGCAAAAGAAAATCGAGGAAGCCAAACGCCTACTCAGCTACTCCGACAAAACGTTGCTTATCATTAGCTCCTATCTCGGTTTTGCCTCTCAAAGTCATTTTTCGTATGTTTTCAAAAAACACACTGGCAAAACCCCAAACGAATATAGAGAACATAATAATAAATAATATCTCTTATTTCGATAACAAATGCCGTAATAAATTATATATCGCGCCCGACATAAAAACATTTATTCGCCCATCATTGTATCGAAAAGCTTATCACAGAAAAGCCGATGCATTTCTCTTGTAGGGTGATTTATGTAGTTTGATAATAACGAGGTAATATTTACGCCGTTTTGTTGAAATTTTTTCCATTCGGCATAACAGTCGCAAACGGTGACTCCGCACTGCTTCGCCATTCTGACTGCGGCTTGCATATATTCGTCCATTCCGCCGCCGTTTTGAATATTCATAATCGATTCGGCGATTTTTTTGATACGCTCGTCGGTAATATAGCGCGAAATTTCGGTGTTCATCATATTAGGCGTCATAAAAATCACTTCGCCGCCTGCTTCCGAAAGACGGGTAAATATCGATTTCAACGCTTCCGAATATCGTGCCAAACCATCTTTGCCGCCCTGACAGTCATTCAGCCCGAAGCACACGACGGTAATATCAGGCAAAAACCTCAACACGTCGCGTTCAAGGCGCACCGCTCCCTCGGTGGCATGACCGCCGCTTATGCCAGCGTTGATCACGATCGGCGACGCATACGGATATAATTTCTCGAACTTTTCTTTCAACAGACTGCTGTAACTGTTTCGCGTTTCGCATACGGTAGAGATATTATCATTCGCGTCGAAAAAAAGCTCGAAGCAGCCGTGCGTAACGCTGTCGCCCAAAAACGCCATAACGGGAGATCTTTGTCCGTGAATATCCCTGTTTTTTGCCGATAATTTTTCTATTATTTTCATTTTGCCACCTCTTACTGTTTATTTACCTAACGGTTATATCGGTACTTACGACTAAACCGTCGGCGTCTTTAATCTCTAAAAAATACGATTTGGTCTCACACGGAATACTACATTCGCATATATCATTCGACGGCACGGGCAAATCAACGGAGTTCCATTTGCAAGTATCGTTTTTTGTTATGTCCTCAACCGTATAAATTAATTTTACCGAAGTTATTTCCGCTCTGCCCGCTTGAAATTTGAATTTTTCGTCTGATAACGATTCGCAATCCGCCAAAATCTTTTCACCGCTTAGAATTTCGTCGGTAAACGCAATCTGCTCGTAAGCGGCAAATCCGTCGCAATGTGAGTGCGGAAACGACAAGCGGTACGAAAAACGTTTCTCTGCGGAAATCGTGTCCGCAGTACGCTTTCGGTTATAAACGGTAAACGCAAAGTCGTCCGTACCTGCCGCAAAAAGAACGGGAATACTTATGTCCGCTATGTAGCTTTGCGGGTCGAGATACTTATTATATTTCACAAGTTGAGATTCGGTCAGTTTTTCGATACCTTCTTTTCTACCCCATTCGGAATCGGAAATAAATCCGCTTCCGTAAATTACAGACAGGGCCTTAAATCTTTTATCCGCCGAGACCGCTATCAAAGACAGAAAACTGCCCCAGGATATGCCGGAAATCGCAAGCTTGTTTTTGTTGACGTTTTCCATTCCACTGAGAATATTAGCCGCGCAGACGACGGAAAACACACTGAAAAACGTCCACGAATTTTGCGGCGAATCGACTGATTCGATCGAACCGTACCCTTTCGGTCCTCCGAACTCATTCGGTTCTTTTCGGTGGTCTGTATCGGTCGCAATTTGCGCGTCGAAATCGGGCGCAATAGCCACATAACCTCTGTCGGTCCAATCTTTTACCCATTCGAAATAGGCTTCTCCTCCTCCGCCGTGAACAAGCACTACCGCAGGGAAACCGCCCTTAGGCATGGGAAAATCGGGATAACCGATAAAAGCAAACACCTCGTTTACACCGCCCGAGGAGTTTTTGACCGAGTACGTTATAGCCTCGACATTTTTAACGTCGGACGGAAAAACGAAATCCCGACGCGTTATCTTCGGTATATATCGTACTAGCCTCTGCTCATCCAACAGAGAGTATAATAACTTTGTTTTTTCATTTTTCACGAATGCAACTCCGAAATGTGTTACTTGATTTTATATAAATTCATTTTTCCGGTAAAGCCGCCCGCGGGAGCTTTTCTTTCGTATTTGACCATATTTTCGCTGTACTGACCGATCGCCGCTTTTTCGGTTTTATCGAAATAGTCGGTAACTGCGCAGGCGTTGGCGGCTGTCGTAGAAACCACGAGTTTGATTTCGCTACCTCCCGAAAGAGAAACGTTGCAAACATACGGCGGCATTGTGATATCGCTTACTTTTTCCCCGTCGATGAAAACCTTGACAAAGTGCCGCGGCTCTATAAGTTCCAAACGGTATTCTCCCGTTTTAAGATCGCGCGGTGCATGAGCCGTATAGGTTACATCTCCCGAAAAATCCTGCGGCATATATCCGACTGCGATTTCTTCGGAAACGTCTTCGTTGACAATGCCGTTCTTTACCGTATAACGCCTCGTAATGTACGCCTTTTCGCATTTTATTTCCGTTACTTTTTCATACGACGATTTAAATGTATTCAGAACGCGTTTCGTAACAAGCAACATTTTTCCCTCGCCCCTGCCAAGCGACAAAGAAACCTCCGTTCCGTTTTTCGTCTTTGTGCAATTTACCGCATAAAGTTTTCCGTCGCGCAGATTTATTTCGTAGACGTTATCCGTTTCAAAAAGCGTTATTTCGGTGTTTTTATTTTCACCGCTTTCGTTTACCGCAAAGTACAACCGCTCGCCGTCCTTTTCGACACAACGGTATCTGATAAAACTTTCGCATTTTATTATCGGCTTCGCAGTTCCTCTGTATTTGAGAAGTTCTGCTTTTATCTCGTCTTTTTCCAACGGACAGTACGGCGCATAAATCACTTTGTACTTTACCGGCTTTTCGGCTTGCATAAGATAATCTTCGTCTACAAGGTCAAAACAAATTCCCGCCGCTTCGAGCTGTGTCCCTATTTTCTCGAAGCTTTCTTTTGCCGCCGCTGCTTCGTCGCCGCCCGAACACATTGTGCGGAACGGATAATATAAAGCCGTATCGATACGAGCCGTGCCGCTACGCATAAGATAAGAAAGTCGCGCAGTATAAGAATTTATCTCTGTCAGCATATCGTAACCGGGGTTCTCGATAATAAAGTTCGGTCTGTACTGAAAAGGCAACGCCCCGTTTTTCTCATAGGACATCACCATAAAATTGAATACGTTTATTCCGCGTACCGCTTGAAAATCTATGACAAACCGCATTTCCTCCGGCGTAACATGCGCGCCGTATACGGCAAAGCTCTCGGATAACGCCGCCGTTCCGCCGTTTTGCCGCGCCGCAGACGACGCAACAAGCGGGAAAAATTCATATCCCTCGAAACAGCATTTCCCATTTTCGGGATACGTTATCTGACTCCATATAACGTCGATTCCGGGAATATCGTAGCTACGCAACAGCTTCAACATATTTCCGTAAAGCATTCGAGCAAACCCGTCGGATTGGTTATCCAAATTCAGATGACCGATACTTTTCATACCGTGCGAATTCAGCCAACGCTTCATCGGCTTAAAATAATTCTCGTTTACCAACTCGCCGCAAAGCATCATATAGTCGGTTTTTGCTGTTTTTTCAGCATCGGTTTCCGCCTTTTTCCCGCCTGAGATTACAGGCATATAATCGCAGATATCGTAACCGTATTTCTCTTGAAAAACTTTTTCCAAGCCGCGTGTCCAATCGCCCATATTCGGCTCGTCGTCAAACATATACGAAGCTTTCATAATAAGCGTTTCGCCCAAGTCTTTCAAAAGTTTTTCGTGCGTCAACTCCAAAAACAGCTCGGTCGTCCTTTTTTCCGCAATATCCGAGCGTATTTCGGGGAACCACGGATTAACAACGTACGCGTCTTCGCACATATACGTCGTCAGCTCGCCGTCTTTTTCGAAAACGTATCCGCCTGTGATACGGCTCCCGTCGAAAAACGCCGCAATATGCCCCTCTGCCGAATGATAAACATCGCCTTTTTCAACCGCATGTTTTTCGGCTTTGATTGTTTTAGGATGAAGCGACGGGTCGTTTTTTACAACCGCTCCCGCAGCCATCCCCGAAGGAAATCCTCCCTCGTTATAAAGCCAAACCCGCATTCCCTTTTCGTCCGCATACATATGCGCATAGCGAAGAAGCTCAGTATATTCGTCCGATAAATATTCGGGTTCCAAAAAGGTATTTCGAATGTTAGGTCTGAAATTTTTCGGCTCGCCCAAAACATAAAATGCCTTAATTCCGGCTCTAAGCATTTCGTCTATGCGTGACCGTATGCCGTCTTTCGTTACAGTACTGTTCCAAAGCCAGCAGTATACGGGCTCGTATTCCACGGATATTTCCCGAAATCCTTCATCAATAGGCACCCTATTTTACCTCTCGCTTCTTAAATATAATTAAATTATAACACATCAAATATAAAATAGCAAATGTTTTATTGCAGGGCTTTAATAAAACTATTTAATCGGTTATTTCACGACTTGCCGTCGTATTCCGAAAAATCAGTGTAATAATGCGTTAAAAACATAATTAATTATTACATAAAAGCGTTTTCTATCAATACTTACCGCTGTAAGACATGTGATTTTTTCCCGAAAAGCATAGAAAAACAGCCCGTTTTCTTGTCGAAAACGGGCTGTTTTGCGGTTTTTATGTCTTATTTATTACGAAGCTGGCTAATATTGGCTTGTGCTGATGTGTTACCGCTAAGGGCAATTAAAATCAATGCAAATTTACGTATCTTATATCCGTACGGTTTTATCTCTATAAATTATTTATTTTTAGGTTTAGCCGCATTTGATTTTGAATTAGCAGTACTTGTTTTAGGCTTAGCAGCACTTGCTTCCGATTTCGTAGCACTTGTTTTAGGCTTAGCAGCACTTACTTCCGATTCCGTAGTACTTGCTTTAGGCTTAGCAGCACTCGCTTCCGATTTCGTAGCACTTGTTTTAGGCTTAGCAGCACTCGCTTCCGATTTCGTAGTACTTGTTTTAGGCTTAGCAGCACTTACTTCCGATTTCGTAGCACTTGCTTTGGACTTAGCAGCACTCGCTTCCGATTCGGTTGTAGTCGCTTCTGCCTTAACGGCTTTAGCTGTATTTTTCTTGAAATTGATTTTAATTATTCCGCGTTTATATAACACAAAAACAGCGGCAGCTGCAACTAACACGACGCCGACGACGGACAGCGTCACCGCCAAAGCTATGCCTTTCGTGTTCTTATCATCGTCGGGATTGCTGTCGTGATTGTCGCCGGGATTATAGCCCGGATTATTCCCGGGATTATAGCCCGGATTATTGCCGGAAATAATGCCGGGAATATCGACGAAAATCTCTTCGAAAGTGTTGTCGGCATAGTTTTCGGAATAATCGGCAAAAACGTCGTCGAAAGTCGTTGTAAAAACACCGGCAGAAGCGTTGCTTGCGTGAATTCCTTCAAACACTTTATCTGCAACGAGTTTGTCTTTCTTTGCTTCTGTTTCGGTAATTACTGCGCCGAAGCCTACCGTACTGTCCTTGCCCGGCGTTATCTCGGATAAACTCTGCATCGGCTTACCGTCGGGAGCAGTGGTTTTCGTGGTATCCTCATAAATATTTATCAGCGATACCGTCGTAAACACGCCGTCCTTATCACTCGTTTCCCACAGTAGCGCCATTTCGATTTTTATATACTGACCGTAAACGGGATTTTCGAAATTGACAACGTTTAAATTTGCCATATTCTCAAGGTCGGTTCGGATTGCCGCGGGATTTCCCCATGTGTTACCGTCTTGACTTACGTAAACGTTTACCGTTTTTGCAAAAATGCTGAAAGCCGAATTATATTGACGCTGAGAAAATTCCAAATTGGAAATCCATCTGGGAACGTCTAATTTAATGACTAAGTAAGCGCGTTCGAATGTAGCGTTTCCGTCTTTATCCGTCGATACGGGATCTTTAAGACTCTTGGCATAGTCGGTATGCCAGTACGTATTAGCGTTTCCGTCAATAGCGTTTTCCGCATAATTCGGCCTCTTCGCGTCCTGCGATTGCGTAGAAAAACCTTCCATCGACAGATAGTCTATGCTGATATATTTCTTAGTCTTGTCGTCAACATCTTGTGTAAACATGAATACTTTTGAGTCGCTCGCGGGATTTTTGGACGTACCTTTTATTCTTACCTCTACCGCTACGT
>CAZBTB010000059.1:0-7725 GCA_964494605.1 uncultured Lachnospiraceae bacterium | reverse complement strand
TATGCACGTAGAGGGCGATCCGACTCTCGACTTCGACGCATTGTGCAAGAAGGTTCAAACGCAGTTTTCGGAGCAAAACACGCTTGATTATCTTAAAGCGTACGTCAATTTCAACGTCAATATCCAACGTAATAAGTTCTTTAAGATTGTGCCGCTTCCTATTAAGAATTTGTGCATGAAAATCGCGCTTAAGCTGTTCAGCGACAACGTCACTACGTCCACTTTCTCCAACCTCGGGCGTATCGCGGCGCCTGAAGAGTTTTCCGATAAAGTAGTAAGATACGAGTTTAATCTCGGACCTCAGCCTACCGTTTTGACTACGGTGTGCGGTGCGGCTTACCGTGATACCCTCGTGCTCAGTTTTGCGCGCGTAATAGAGGAAAGCGGCGTCGAAAAGCATTTCTTCCGTAAATTATCCGAACTTGGCATAGATGTTGCCGTAGAAAGCAATTATCGACTTTAGGAGCTGATATGAAATATTGCAGTGAATGTAAAGTTGCGGTAAACGAGAATCTTGACAACTGTCCGCTGTGCGGCAGTTATCTCGATTCTAAGCCGCCCGGAGAAAATAAAACCTATACCGAGCAGGAGCGTTTTGTCGATTATCCGTACGTAAAGCTTAAAGGCGACGCTTATAAGAGCTTTTTGCAAAAAAAGTCGCTTTTTCTGACGATTACGGTTATACTCGTGTGCGTACTAATCAACGTGCTCGTAACGCCCGGACTTTTGTGGTCGGCGTACGTTGCCTGCGGCGGACTTACGGTGTTTTTCTGCGTGCTGACCGCCATTTACAAAAAGAGGCGGTTCTATTCGATTTTGACGGTGGTGGCACTGACGTTGCCGATTACGCTTGTCTGTCTAGATATAGTGCAAAGCTTTGACAGATTGGGTAACATGTCCGGCTTTTGCTTTTCGCTTCCGTATGCCGTTCCGGGTGTGCTTATGGCGTTTATAATCGCGCTTGACGTGATGTCGGCGGTGGAGCGTAGTAAGTATAAATATTATATTTTCGCGCTTATCGTAGTGTCTTTGTATGCACTCATTCCGCAAATCGTAATATGGTGTTTGCCTGTTGAGTATCCGTCGTTTCTGACGTTCTCTTGCTTTGTGTTCAGCATAGCAAATGCGCTCATAATGGCGATAATTTTCTGGAAGCCGCTCAAAGCCGAGTTTAAGCGGAAAATGCACTTGTAGAGTATAAAAAATTATTAAAATAAAACAAAAACGCTTGACTTATTGTACCTTAGCAATGTATAATATAAACATAATTTTAAGGTGCTGCCAATTTGTAGTTCATCCCCATAGATAATTGTGCCCATCGTAAGGTTAAATCTAAAAGGAGGTACGGTTATCATGGAAGATAAGAAACTCGTTTGTAAAGACTGTGGTGCTGAATTTGTGTTTACCGTCGGTGAACAAGAATTCTATAAAGAAAAAGGCTTCACTAATGAACCCGGTCGTTGCCCCGAGTGTCGCAAAGCACGTAAGGCTCAATTCAACAAGAAGAGAGCTTAACGCTTCGGCAATGCCGCTTGGGTGCGGCGCTTCCCTATGTCCCGTATAACGTCCGTTGAAATTTGTCATCGGACGTTTTTTTATAGCTTTTTTAGGGAAAACTGCGGTTTTTATGTCCGATAAAAGCGAAACGATTGACTTTTTTTCCGGGTTATGATAATTTAAAAGCAATGAAAAAACGTGAAAACATCGCAAAATTCGGACGGCACAGCGGACTGTATCGGTTCTTTGCCGTTTTGGCGTGCATCCTTCTGATAATGGGTGCGGCGGTGTTTTCGCTTGCCGTTTATATAGGTGTTACGGGGTCGACCGTGCTTTTCGGTATTGACTTCTGCGGTATTCCGTTTTTGGGTGCAATAGCCGGATTTACGGCTGAGTATCAAATGGCGGCATATTTGTTCTTTGCGGCGGCAATTTTGTTGTTCTTTGCCGTTTTGGCTGTCGGGCGAATAGGTAGAGAAATCCGTCAAAGCGTTCGGCACGAGGAGTTGATTGTCGCCAATGCAAGATTGGAGGCGCATCGGGAAATCGAACGTAAATTCGCCGAGGAAGATGATGCCGCGGCGGACGGAGATTATCGCTATGAAGTATATTCTGTTTATTACGACAATCGGAGCTAGTCCATGGGTATAGAAATCGATGTTTTCAAAGCCATAGACGTTGTTGCGGATAAGATGCAGAATAATTCACCGCTCGAAAAGGGCGCGGAAGACCGTATTGTCGTAGATTACGATATCGTTTACGACGAAACCGATGCGAAAACATGTGTTCTCGACGCGTACCGTATTCCCAAAGATGAGGGCAGATATCCGGTGCTGATGTATATTCACGGCGGTGGGTTTGTCGCGGGAGATAAGCGTTTTCGCCGCGGTATTGCCAAATGGTACGCTCAGTCGGGTATATATGTGTTTAACGTAAATTACGGCTTGTGTCCCGATTGTACCTATCCTAAACCGCTTTATCAGCTTGTTGAGGCTATGAACTGGATTTACGACCATGCAGGCGAGCTTAATCTCGATATGGATAAGTTTTTTGTTTCGGGTGACAGCGCAGGCGGATATTACGCATCTATGCTTATTGCCGCGTGCAACTACAAGCGTGTGCAGAATAAGCTCGGTATAGTGCCCAAAACTACTTTTAAGGCGGCAGTGTTTAATTGCGGAGTGTACGACATTCGATCAATACTCGAAGCAAAAATGCTCTTCAGAATAAATACAAAGATTTTCAAAAGCTTTACGGGTATGCCCGAAGCCGACTTCGAAAACTATCTTTTTAAGGATTTGTGTTCACCTACGTCCTATGTAAACGCAAAGTATCCTCCGGTATTTGTTGCGTATTCAAAAAAGGACGTGTTATGCAGAGGTCAGGCAGAGCGGTTGATTGAGATGCTTGAGAAGAAAGGGGTCTATTACGAGTGCTATTGCTCGAATCTGTTTATTGCCAACCACTGTTTTCCTCTTATGTGGAACGGGAGAGACGCTGCCACCGCAAACAAAATGACGTCCGATTTTGTGTCGCGCTTTATTGAGGGAAAGCTTCCTAAGCGTTCGCGAAAAAATGCCGAAGCGCTTAAAGTAGAAGGCGTCTCGCAAACTCAGGTCGTTAAAGGTCGATATCTAAAGCGTTATCATGAAAAACGGAAGAGCGGTGATAAATAAAAAATCGGAACGATTTTCGTGGTTCCGATTTTTTTTCTTTAAAGTTAATCGCTAAAAGTCATTTTTACGGTAAAGCATGGCTTGCCGTCCTTAACTCCCGTGAATAAATATTCATCACTCTCATTCTTAACGGAAATGTCGATTTTATCGTTTAAGCGCGATTCGGTCAAAAAGTTTATTATTATGCGGCTTAGCGGTTTATCGGGTAAATCGGTTGCGTTATATGCCATGTCGGCATATTTTATATTATTTGTGTGCATGTTGTGGTCAAGTTCCGAACGCGTTACCGTATGCGTATAAACGGGAGCAGAGTCGAGCGGAGCAATCCGTTCGATACGCTTGCTTTCGTAGGCGTACTCGTTTACAAACTCGCCGTCGAAATCGGCTGTGGGTTTTACGACCGTTCTGTTCTTAAAATCAATGTGTACCCATTGGCTTGTACCTTTTGCCGCAAGCTCGCCTTGTTCATTGTACATAAAAAAGTCTCTGGTGTAGTCAATCAGTCCTTTGGGGTGAGGAAACGTTCTTACGGTTACCGTTTCGCCGGGGTGGAGCGGCAGAAAACAATCGAACTTGATTTTTGTTACTACCCACGCTATGCCTTTTTTTAACATCGGCTCGAAACCGAGTCCGAGCATGGTTGCGTGCTTTGCGGCGATTGTTTGAAATAAGTCGAGATATGTACTCGGTCTGATCCTGTCTTTAAAGTCGAAATCCGATTCTCTCAGTTTATAAGTTTCGCTGTATTCTAACATGTGCTTCTCCGAAAATTGTAACTGAATAAATTTTAACATAATTTTTATTAAAAATCAACCGGATAGGACGTCGGAATAGCCAAAAAAGTTTTATAAAGAAATTTAAGGTGATTTATTATATTTTTAAGTATTCGATATTATTATTGCATTGTAAATAATTGATTTTTCGGTAAAACGGAAATACTATGACAGACATAGTACACATTAATTAAGGAGATTTTTATGAAAATTGCCGTTATTACAGGCGCATCGTCGGGCATGGGGCGCGAATTTGCCAAGCAAATAGACGTGCTTAAAGAGGTTGACGAATTCTGGATTGTTGCCCGCCGTGAAGAAAGATTAAACGCTTTGGCAAAAGAATTGTCGCGCACTTGCCGCATTTTTCCGTTGGATTTAACAAAGCGCGACGAGTTGGAAACGCTGATTAGCGCGCTCGGACTTTCGGGCGGAGAAGTAAAATATTTGGTCAATGCGGCAGGCTTCGGCAAGTTCGGCAATTATGCGGAAGTGAACATCGACGACGTAAACGCCATGATCGATCTCAACGCAAAAGCGCTTGTTAATATTACTGCTGCCGCCATTCCGTATATGAGACGCGGTTCGCATATAATCGAAATGTGTTCGGTTTCCGCATATCTGCCGCTTGAAAATTTTTCGATTTATGCCGCGACAAAAGCTTTTGTTTTAAGCTATTCGTATTCTTTAAGAGCCGAGCTTAAACATAAGGGAATATCTGTAACCGCAGTTTGCCCGGGTTGGGTTGACACAGAGTTTGCCGCTTGCGCTCATAACGGCGAAGGGGTTCATGCACCAAAAAAGCTTAAGCCGATGACTACGGCGGACAAGGTTGTAAAAAAGGCTATACGTGCCGCAAACAAAAATAAAGCCGTGTCTGTTTACGGCTTAACGTGGAAAGGCATGCACGTGATGTCAAAAATTTTACCGCGCCGTTTGTGTATGGCGTTTTGGCATATCGCACAGAAGAAAGTGTAAGTATATTTATTCATATCTTTGCATAATATAAATTATATGTCAAGATACGAAAAGGTGTATATCGGAGTTGTTATTTACGTAGATACGGAAGGCGTCGAAACGCTTAATTCGTTAATCTGGACGGACGGCACGCATTATGCGGTAGATAAGACGGTTGACAGAAGAATGTCTCCGCCGAAACATGTCGGAGCAATGCTTACGGAAAGATATGACATAATAATAGAGGGAAAGCCGCGAACCGTTTATCGTGAAAAGCAAACGAACAAATGGTTTGTTGAGTGTGCGGTATATTAAAAGAGTTCCGATTGAGTTTCGGAACTCTTCTATATTTAGTTGGAAAGATATTCGACAACGTCGAAGCTGTCTTTTATCAGGGTTTTAAGCTTTTCGTTGTTTTCGAGCGCCCCTGAAGCGATAAACTGCACAATCGCGTTGCCTATTGCCGTTGCCTCCACAGGACCTGCGCTTACTTTAATATGGCAGACTTCGGCGATTTTGCGGCAAAGGTACTCGGCTTTGCAACCGCCGCCCACGACGTAAAGCGTGTCGTATTTATTGCCGGTGACGCATGAGAGCATATTTATTGTATCGCGGTAGCGAACGCACAACGATTCGTAAACGCAACGCGCGATTTCTCCGATAGACCGAGGAGCTTTGCCGTATTTAGCCATGCAATACTGCTGTATCCTTTCGGGCATTCCGTCGGGTCGCATAAACGCGTCGTCGTCTACCTCTATAATAAAGTTGTTAGAAGTTATCTTTTCGGCTTCGTCGACGATTTCGGAAAAACCAATGTCGCGTGTTTTTTTCCATTCTCGGCGACACTCGTTTATTATCCAAAGTCCCATAATGTTTCTTAAGTATCTCGTTACTCCGTCATAACCCGTTTCGTTGGTAAAGTTCGCATTCATGCTGTCTGAGGTTAATACGGGCGTATCGGAGAGCGTACCGAGCAACGACCACGTTCCGCACGACAGATATAACGGGTGTCCGTTCGCAGGGACGGAGAATATCGCCGATGCGGTGTCGTGACAGCAAACCGCTATAACGGGGACGGGATCTATGCCGAATTTCCGGGCAAGCTCGGGTTTGAGTTTGCCGTATTCGGTGCCGCTGTCGATAATCTCGGGGAATAGTGCGCGGTTTAACCCAAGCGAGGAAATAATCTCGTCGCTCCAATCCTTTGTGCGGGCGTCCGTGAGCTGAGTAGTGGAGGCGATAGTGCGCTCGGCTTTCATGACTCCGGTGAGATGATATGCCATTAAGTCGGGCATAAGCAGCAGAGTTTTTGCTTTGCCGTACAGCTCCGGTGTGCGCGTGTTAACGTAAAAAAGCTGAAATATCGTATTGAAATTCATAAACTGAATTCCTGTTTTTTCGTACAGCTTTTCTTTTGGTATAATCGAAAAAACCTCTTCGGGAATGCCGTCGGTGCGGCTGTCACGGTAATGAACGGGGTTTTCGATAAGTTCGCCTTTTTCGTTCAGAAGTCCGAAATCCACGCCCCAGGTATCGATTCCGATACTGTCGAAACCGCCTGCATTTACGGCTTTTTCTATGCCCGTAAGCAGTTCGCTCATCAGCGCGGGAAAATCCCAATAGAGCGTACCGTTCTTTTTTACCGGCACATTGTCGAAACGGTGCAGTTCTTCGGCTTTAATGCGCTGTCCGTCGTAGCCGAACAGAATCGCACGTCCCGATGAAGCGCCGAAATCGAAAGCGAGTACTCTTTTCATTACTGCTCCTTAAGATAACTTTTTATAGCCGGGGTGGCGACCGGTGAATTTAAATTTACGACGCAATTCCAAACAGCCTTCGATTTGCTCGCGGGTAAGCTCTTTTTCGCCGCCCAACTGGCGTGCAACGAGCGAGGTTTTCGCAAACAGCTCCAAGCATTCCATACGGTAGTATGCGGTTATTAAATCCGCGCCCACCGAAATTGCGCCGTGGTTCTGTAAAAGCATTACGTCGTGTTCGGGAAGCCACTCGGCAACGGCGTCGGGAACTTCCTGAGTCGAGGGTGTGCCGTACTTGGCAATGGGTACGCAACCGAGCGAAATAATCGCCTCGGGCATGGTGTACTTGTCGAGCGGAATATTTGCGATCGCAAAACCTGTAGCGGTAGGCGGATGAGCGTGAACTACAGCACCTACGTCCTCGCGCTCTTTATAGCAGCGCAGGTGCATGGGAAGCTCTGAAGAGGGGCGGTACTTGGTGTTACTGTCGAGTACCTTGCCTTCGCCGTCGACTTCGATAATCATTTCGGGAGTCAAAAACGACTTGCTGACACCCGTAGGGGTAGCCAGAAATCTGTTTTCGCCGATTTTAACTGTTATGTTTCCGTCGTTTGCCGCAACCCAGCCGAGCTGCCAAACGCGGTGCCCGATTTCGCAAATCTGCTTCTTGTGTTCGTCTATTGTCATAATTTTAATCTCCTTAAATTAGATTCTCTTAACCAAAACGTTTTTTTCGTAAGATTTTACTTCGTTTATCCAATCTTTGCCGACGGGAACGTGATTCGTAAGACACAGATAATCCCAGACTGCAGACGAGGGAAGAGCCTTTGCCTCTTCGCTTAAAGCAAGCCGTAAACCGTAATCTCCCGCAGTCTCCGCCGCTTTGATTTTATCGGTGGGCTCGAGTAGAGCGGTAAGCAGTGCGCGGTCGGCGTTCCGTAGACCTATCGTCCAAGCAAAAATTCTGTTTATGCTGGCGTCGAAATAATCCAAGCCGATGTGCAGCTTGTGCAGCATATCCGCGCGTTTTGCTTCGGTCATAATGCTCGTCAGCGTGTCGTTGTAACC
>CAZBTB010000058.1:0-7736 GCA_964494605.1 uncultured Lachnospiraceae bacterium | reverse complement strand
GGTTCAGCTTATTTTCGCCGTGCTTTTGTGCGTGTTTCATTTTATAGGCATGGGAGTGATAAAAGACAAGGAAGTGTCCGGCGCCAAAAAGCCGAATATTATTCCGCTTGCCGTTGCGCTTAGCGTTTTAGGTTTGAGCGTTGTGTATCATTTCGGGGTTTATTATCTGACCGTAATATCGTTTTTTGCGGTATTGATTGGTTTTTTGTATTGCTTAAACGCTCTTCCGAATATAGTCGGCGATATATTAGCGGGAATCTTTGCGGTAAGCGCCGCATTGAGCTTTTTAATAAGCGTTAAAAAATATTTACCTATTTTGGGCGGCAGGGCCGCTGTCGGGTTTTTCTTACTGATGGTGGCAATACTGATTCTTGCGGTTGTGTATTTTATTTTAAGAGCGGTTATTCGTTATAACGAAAGAAAAAACGCAAGTAGCGCCAGGCGAATGGTTGACGAGTTAAACGAGTTATACGAGCTTAAAAAGGAAGGACTTCTGACCGAGGAAGAATACTCGGAGCAAAAGAATAAAATTATCGAGGGGAAGAAACATGTTTAGAAAGAACGACAGAACGTTAAAAATCGTGCGGATTGCCATGTATGTGATTATAGGAATTTGCGCAGTGTGGCTAACTATAGACTGTATCAATTTAATGATGAGCAGTCGTAGCGGTGTTGAGATGGGGCTGAGATTTCTGTTTTTCGGCTACCTTTTGTTGGGAGGCGTATGTTTTATTCTGGAGTTGATCTATTCTGCTATTTGCGATATTAAGCTTATAAGAAACAAGATGTACGGGCAGGACAACGATGGTTTGTCCGCATTTATAAACGAAAATAAATCAATCGGAAGTAAAACGGACTTTGCCGACGACCTTAGAAAGCTTAAGGAGTTATTAGACGCCGGAGCGATTACCGAAGAAGAGTATAACGAGGGCAAAAAGAGAATACTTTCGGAAAAATAAAAAATGCGGCGGCGAGTTAAACGCCGTCGTTTTTATTTTGTGCAAAAAAAGCAAGAATAGAACAGTAAAATCGTTGCGCGGGAAAGCGGAAATGATATATAATACATAATAGGAATTTTACATATATAGGGGCTATGTATGATTTATAAAGGCAAGAAGCTGAAAAACATATCGTTTCCCGTCGGCGGTATAGGTACGGGAAGTATTGGGATTGCGGGCAACGGGAGATTTATCGATTGGGAAATTTTCAACCGTCCCGATAAAACTTCGGTAAACGGATTTACTCACTTTGCCGTAAAAGCCGAATACGGCGGTAAGACGGCGGTAAAAGTTTTGCACGGCGATACCACGGATAATCTCATGGGTCCGCATTCGGATAAATTTCATACGGGAATTGGATACGGACCGTTGAAGGAATCGATGGCGGGGTTTCCGCATTTTTCGTCCGTTGCGTTTAAGGGTGAGTTTCCCGTGGCGGAGTTGACGTTTACGGACAAGGAATTTCCGTTAAAGGTCAAGCTCACGGCGTTTAATCCGTTTATACCTCACAACGATTTCGATTCTTCTTTGCCGTCGGCGTTTTTCGAAACCGAAGTGTGTAATACGTCGGATGAAGAAGTTCGCTGCACTTTGGCTTTTTCGTTGCGCAATCCGTCCAAGCAGTCGCGAAACACTGCGTTTACGGGCGAGGCTAACGGAATATTCTGCGGGTGCGGTCTTGCCGATGACGACTTAAATTATAAGGATTTGTGCATTGCGACAGATCACACCGACGTTTCTTATACACGGTATTGGTACCGCGGCGGGTGGTGCGATCCGCAGACGATTTACTGGCGTGATTTTTGCGAAAGAGAAAGGCAAGAGGACAGGACTTACGACGAAGCGGGTAATTTCGACCATTGTTCGCTGTTTGCATACGTCGAGCTTTTGCCGCAGGAGAAAAAGAAAGTAAAATTCGTTTTGGCGTGGAATGCGCCCAATAACTACAATTATTGGGAGCCGCTTTTGGACGAGAACGGAAAGGACGTTTCATGGAAGAATTATTACGCAACGTGTTTTAGTAGCTCGAAAGAGACTGCACAATACTCGCTTAAGCATTTCGACGAGCTGAGAGAGAAAACGCTGAAATTCAAGAACGCGCTGTTTTCGAGCTCTATGCCCAAAGCGTTTATCGACGCGGTTTCGGCAAATCTTGCCACGCTTCAAACGGCAACCGTGCTTCGGCTTGAGGACGGAGCGTTTTACGGTTGGGAAGGGCTTATGGAAAAGGCGGGGTCGTGCGAGGGAACTTGTCAGCACGTCTGGAACTATGCTTACGCGTTGCCGTTCTTGTTTCCTAAACTCGAGCGGTCTTTGCGCGAAACGGTTTATAAATACAATATGCTTCCCTCGGGCGAAACGGCGTTCCGTACGCTTCTGCCCATAGGGCGCAAATACGGCACTAGGTTCCGCGCATGCGTGGACGGGCAAACGGGCGAGGTCATAAAGGCGTACCGCGAGTGGAAAATAAGCGGCGACGACGGGTGGCTCAAGAGCAACTGGGACAGTATCTCCAAAATGCTCGAGTATGCTTGGAGCGACGAAAACGAGGATTGCTGGGACCCCGACGCCGACGGCGTTCTGGACGGCAGACAGCACCATACGCTCGATATGGAGCTGTTCGGCGCCAACTCCTGGTTGGAGGGAATGTATTTGCTCGCTCTAAGGTGCGGTTCGCTCATGGCGGAAAGAGTGGGCGACCGGGAAAAAGCCGAAAAGTATTTAAAGATGTTTGAGCGCGGAAGAAAATGGACGGACGAGAATCTTTTTAACGGCGAGTATTTTTATCACAAAGTTGATTTAACCGACAAGTCGGTCGTTGATAAGTTCGGTTGCGCCGATTATTATTGGAACGACGAGAAGGGTGAGATTAAGTATCAGATAGGCGACGGGTGCGAAATCGACCAGATGCTTGCCGATTGGCATGCGAATATTCTGCACGTCGACGGCGTTTTTGACAAGGACAAAAAAGCGGTTGCGCTCGGCAATATTGTGAAGAACAATTTCAAAAAGTCCATGCGCGGTTTTGCGAATATGTGGCGGCTTTTTACCGTGGATGACGAGAGCGGCGTTGTGATATGCAGTTATCCGAACGGGGCGAAAAAGCCTGCGATACCCGTTCCTTATTGCGAAGAGACCATGGCGGGCTTCGAGTATGCTTTGGCGGGTCTGCTCATTTCGGAAGGGTACTACGAAAAGGGTGCGGAGATCGTGCAAGCGATACGCGCGCGGTACAACGGCGAAAACAGAAATCCGTGGAACGAAATGGAGTGCGGGAGTAACTATGCGCGGTCTATGGCGGCCTATGCGCTTTTGCCCATCGTCAGCGGCTTCGATTTCGATTTGCCAAACGGAAGGATAGGATTTCAGCCGCTTGCTAAGGGCGATTGCCGATATCTGTGGAGCGCGGGTAATTCGTGGGGCGAAGTGTTCGTTTCGGATAAAAAGTGCAAGCTGTGCGTGTACGGTGAGCCGCTGACTTTAGAGAGTTTTTCGGTTAAAGCTTCGGCGCCAAAAAAAGTGCTTGTCGATAAAAAAGCCGTGGAGTTTAATTTCGACGGCAAAAATATAAATTTCGGGAAGCGGGAAATAACCGACGTTCTCGAAATAGAATATTGATTTAAAAAGAAAAATGCGGCGGTGCGCACTGTACCGTCGTTTTTATGTATCGCCCCTTGAAAGACTCAAGGGGTTTTTGTTTTTAGAACTTGAAGCAGTTGAAGAGTCCGCAGAGGTTGCAGCGGCAACGGCAGCAGCATTCTTTCTTTTCGTGTTTGCAGTCACACTCGCACTCGTGACGGTCGTGCTTGCAGCCGCAATCGCATTTATTCCAATCCCGGCAACGGTCGCAGCCGCAGTCGCCGTAATCGGAATCGGGTTTTTGCCAATTATCGAAATCCTTTTTACAGCCGCAGTCGTTGTAGTTTTGTCTGTCGCAGTCGTCGTAGCATTTGTTGCAGCCACAGTTTTGTCCGTAGTTATTATACATTGTTTTTTCTCCTTGGTGGTTTTCGTGGCGGTGTACCGTCCACAGTTTCATTATATGCGGCAAATTGCGGGTTTGGTTTTATCCGAATATTAAAATCATATTATAAGGTAACCGATTGCCCGCAAATTACTTGCATAAATCGTTGTAAAGGGATATAATATAAGGTAATCAAAGGAGATGTCAAATGTACAAGTCAAGCAATCCTACGCTAAAAAATTTAAATAACTATTGCAGCGGCGAGGACCTTACCGACGAGAGCAAGGTCGCGACTTATAAAGGCGTTGCGTTAAAGGCTATATGGTTTGCGGGAGTAACTATACTTTCCGCTGTTTTGGCGTCTGTACTGCTGTTTACGCATCCGCAGTTTACAATAGTTGCTTTGGCGGTTTCGGGTGTGGGTGCTATAATCTGTTCGCTGGTTTCCGCGTTTAATCCGAGCGCGTGTAAAATATCCGGGACGCTTTACGTTTTGTTCGAGGGCTTCGCAGTCGGTGCGGTTTCCGCGCTTTTCGATTTGATGTATGCCGGTGTTGTGCTTGCCGCGCTTATGAGCACGCTCATTACTTTTGCGGTAATGGTTACGCTGTACGCGACGGGTATTATAAGGGTGGGCAACGGCTTCAGAAAGTTTATGACTGCCGCGCTTATTTCGATTTGTCTTTGCCAGCTAGTCATGTTCATAGTCGGCTTGATATCGCCGGCGGCTTATTTTCTGTTTTACGGCAACGGATTTTTCGCAATTTTGGCGTCGGTCGTAATGGTGCTTTTTGCGGCGTTCTTTATTCTGATCGACCTGTCTAACATAACAATGATTGTGGACGCGAGAATGGATAAATCGCTCGAGTGGCGTGCGGCGTTCGGACTGACCGTTACGCTTATATGGCTGTACGTAGAGTTTTTGAGACTGTTATCGCTGTTCGCATCGCGTAAGAAGAAATAAAGGAAGAGATTTATGGCAAACGACAACAAAATGACAACGGTTGAAAAAGCCGAAGAAAAGCTCAAGGCCGAAGTTGAAGGAGTGGTGGACAAGTCCGTTTTCGACGACGAGCTTGCGCCCGAGGATTACCGCGGAAGGTCGGCTACCATCGACGGAAACATTCTGTCCAAAGAGCGCATGTCGCGCGATAAGGCTACATATACCAAAACGCGGACGACCAAGATCCTCAAGACGACCGACGCGTTTATGGATTCTGCCGAGCGTTATTATCCGCCCGTCGAAGAGGGCTTGTCGGACGCTCAGGTAAACGACCGTATCGAGCACGGGCTGTTTAACTTTTCCCCGAAAAAAGGCGGAAAGTCGTATCTTAACATTTTCCTGTCCAATATATTCACGTTCTTCAACATGTTGACTTTTACGGTGGCAATCGCGCTTATCGTGTTCCAATCGGGCATAGAAAAGCTGTTTTTCCTTGTCATCGTGCTACTCAATACCGCTATCGGTATTTTTCAGGAGATACGCTCCAAACGCACGGTTGAAAAGCTTAAGCTTGTTACCGCGCCGACCGCGACGGTTATCCGTAACGGCGAACGCGTGACGATTCCCGTAAACGAAGTCGTGCTTGACGATATAATGTTCGTCGAGCTCGGGAAACAGATTTGTGCGGACGCGGTTGTGGTTAAGGGCGAGGCGGAGCTTAACGAATCGTTGCTTACCGGTGAAAGCGTGCCCGTCAAAAAAAGAGTGGGAGACGTTCTGTACTCGGGCAGCTTCGTTTCTGGCGGTAACTGTTACGCCCGTGTGGACAAGATAGGCTCGGCTAACTACGTCGCAAAGCTGACGAGCTATGCCAAAAAGTACAAAAAACCGAAGTCCGAGTTAAGAGAATCGGTTTCCATTATTATAAAAATGGTTTCGCTTATTATCGTTCCCGTGGCGGCTTTATTGCTGTGGCTGGGAACGCGAAACGCCGATACGGTCAGCTGGGAGCTGTGGCAAGAAAACGTTCAGCTCGTGGGCGGCGCGGTTATAGGAATGATTCCGTCCGGAATGTTTTTGCTCACCTCGGTTGCGCTGGCGACCTCTGTCATGCGGCTTGCTAAAAAGCGAACGCTTGTACAAGACCTGTACTGTATCGAAATGCTTGCCAGAGTCAATGTGTTATGTCTCGATAAGACCGGTACGATTACCGACGGCTCGATGCAGGTAAACGACGTTATAGAGATGAAGGGCAATAACTTCGACGTAAGCCTGGATGAAATTATCGGTTCCATACTTACGGCAACTGGCGACAATAACCAGACCGCGTTGGCTCTTGCCGACAAGTTCGGTTATTCTCAGAAGCTTGTGCCCAAAGTAGTCGTGCCGTTCTCGTCGCAGAAAAAGCTGTCCGCGGTAACGTTCGACGGACAGGGCACGTTTATCTTAGGCGCGCCCGAGTTCGTAATGAAGGACCTCGGTGTAAGAATAGAACGTATAATTACCGAAAAGGCTCAAAACGGCTACCGCGTGCTGATGCTCGCGCACAGTCCGCTCGAAATTACGGGCGACAGACTGCCCAGCGCGCGCCGTGCGGTTTGCCTAATCGCCATAGAGGACCACATCCGCGAGGATGCGCCCGAAGTAATCAAATGGTTTAAGGAAAACAACGTTGCCGTAAAAATCATCAGCGGTGACAACCCCGTTACCGTGTCCGAAGTCGCAAGGCGCGTAGGCGTGGAAAATGCGGAGCTGTACATAAGTCTCGAGGGACTCAACACCCGCGAGGTAATAGAGGCGGCGGCAAAATATACGGTATTCGGTCGTGTTACGCCCGAACAGAAATGCACTCTTGTCAAGGCTCTTAAGGCAAAGGGCAACACCGTTGCAATGACGGGCGACGGCGTCAACGATATTTTGGCTATGCGCGAGGCGGACTGCTCGGTTGCGATTGCGTCGGGCTCCGAAGCGGCGAGAAACGTCAGCCACTTGGTTCTCCTGGATTCCAATTTCCTGGCCATGCCCGAAGTCGTTAAAGAGGGCAGGCGCGTTGTCAACAACATTCAGAAGTCGTCCGCGCTGTTCCTGATGAAGACGCTGATGTCCGTGCTGTTGTCCATAATTTCGGTTATTATGGCGTTTGCGAAAGTATCGGATAAGCTGTATTTCTTCGATACGTCCAACCTTACGGGTCTGGAGATTTTCGTCATAGCGATACCGTCGTTCGCGCTTGCGTTGCAACCGAATACAAACATAATAAAGGGTAGCTTCCTCTCTAACGTGTTACGAAGGTGCGTTCCCGGCGGAATTACGCTTACTATTGCCGTTATGTCCATGTATTTCTATAACCGTATAGGCGCGCCTTACGGTATCGAGCTTACCGAACAGGTTTATACGACCATGCTCGTAAACGTCGTCGTATTCACTGGCATTATGTCGCTGATTAAAATCTGTCAGCCGTTTAACGCTTACCGAGTGGTGCTTGTAATACTTACGTTCGGATTGGTTTCGTTCGGACTTACGGCGTTTGTCGATATGTTCGCAAACATCGGCGCAACACCCTTCGGCGATATTATTTCCGTGCTGAGAATAGGCTTCAGCAATATTACCTTCCTTACGACGATAATACTGCTCAATTATTTTATCCTGTCACTTTTGACGTTCTTACTTGCTAAAATCAAATTAGGAGACAACAATGACTAACAACGAACTTAAAAAGGCTTTTATCGAAATCTACGGCGGCTCGGAAAACGACCTGCGTTTGTTTTCCGCGGCAGGCAGAGTTAACCTTATAGGCGAGCATATCGACTATTGCGGCGGCAGAGTATTT